>JAYSYG010000157.1:0-2061 GCA_043716685.1 Sphingobacteriaceae bacterium
TTTACAACAAGGTACAACGAATACTTCGCATGTTGGGAAGCTTAACCGAGTTTGGCATTGAACTGTTTTTCAAATTCGTGTTTCTTATTCTGCCAAAGCATTAAGACTTTATTCTGGAAACCATGAGTGTGCCGTTTACACACGTCTTTTCGCGATCTGAATTGCAGATCAAAATCTTCGTTCGTCATTTCCGGGTATTTTTTTCGCCAGCGCCTGAGCGTTGTTTTTAATAACATGTCGTCCAGCCAGTTTCCAAATGGGCCTGATAATAGAGTTTCAAGGATAGATTTTAAGATTGTATTTCCAGGGTTCGTACAATTATCCGGGGAAGCGATATGTTTGTTTGGAAAATTAGTTTTGTACCAGTTATTTTGCTCAATTACTTTTTTGTAAATAGGATAATTAACAGTAGGGATCAGATAGGCTAATTCGGTCCCCGTAAAAACATTAGTATCCGGAATGGACAGGTTGTCCGAACTAATAAAGTAATTTGTACACCAGTATCTTTTAAGATGTGTGGGAAGCAGCTTGTAAACAGCAATAAGTAAACTCCTGCAGATCCAGAGACGATTTGGTTTTGTAATGATAAAAAAATCAATGTCCCCTTTCTTGTCAAAATAATTTTTAGATAAACCACCGGAAAGGCAAACCCCTTCAACGAATGGGAAAGCAGCAATGATACGGCTGTATTTTAAAGCTTTGGGCATTATTTTTTTTGCACTTTCATTGCCATTTATGCGTTTTGTCAGATCATCCCTGATTCTTTCGAGACTCAGGACAAACTTACCATCCTGCTTAAGAATAGCATGCTTTAATAGCCCATTAAGTTCTAAGTCAAATTGCTCTTTTGAAACGCTAATGGCAGAGTTTTCATAAAGCTCATCCTTCGTTAACGGATATTTAAAAACATCAAAGTACAATACTGCTTTGATGATTTCAATCTGGTCTTTCGTTAGGGACAATTGTAGAGTTCCTATCATAGTTTTAATTCCAACTAATGTATAAAAAAAAACCTAACGTTTAACAGCAAAACCGTTACAGATTGTAATCAACAAATTGGTTAATGTATAAAATCTGTTATATTGAAGGAGTTAAAGCCGCGGTTGTGTAATTTTGAATATAAAATTAGTTTCCCATCTTATTTTTTTCTTTTCTACAAGATTAAACATCAAATGGCTGGTAAGTGCAATTTCTTTGATCCTTGCTATATCGCAATTATCTGCCAGAATCATATAAAATGCAGTATACGCGTGCATATAGTTTTTTATGCCTGAAAATAACGTTTTGAAATACTCTCCATTCTTTCCGCAATTCCAGGCAAACTGCCCTTCAGTGACGGCATCTTCAAAAAAGTAAGGGGGGTTGATAACAATTATATCATAAGTCTTTTGTGGTATATTTTCGAACAGATCACTCTCAAGGCAATTAAATCCTAAAAAATCGGGGCTGAAATTTTTTGAAAAATTAAGACGGGCACACTCTATTGCAGTAGGATTGATATCGCTGCACGTTACATCGGCATTTTTTTTATAGGCCAAAAGACTTATTAATCCGGACCCACAGCCTATCTCTAAAATTTTTTTTTCGCTTAATGCGAGACGATCTATAAAGTCAAAAAGATAACCGGTGCTAAAAAAGAACCTGGGATGAAAAACGCCTGGTTTTATTATAAGTTTGAACCCTTTAATACTGCTGATACGTGTTTGTTTTAAATACCAGGTTACATATGGCCTGACAAACACTGTAGTCAATTTTTTTTGTAAGCGGTCAAACATATTTAAAAACCTTCTGTTTCTGGTTGACGGTATTTCCAGGCGCGTTGAAGAAAACGGATCTCTTTCGGGAAGCTATAAAAACTACTTTTATAGCGCCAGGCGCTAATCATACGAAGAATTCTCTTTTTGGTGGGTGTGAGGCGAATGTCAGAATTAGTGGGATAATACCCGTTTAAAACTGTTTCAAACTGTTTGATCTTATCTATCATGTATGGCTTGAGCCATGGAGTGAGTGGGTTCTTCCTGAGGTCAAAATTTTCCCAAATGGGACTTATCCAGTCTTCCA
>JAYSYG010000158.1:0-19459 GCA_043716685.1 Sphingobacteriaceae bacterium
AGAAAACACTTATTCATCCGCATAAAAATACGCCGAAAAATGTTCTAAAAAACATCTGAATAATAAATTCGGGGGCGGACTCATAACTACTGGATAGAATTATTTTTAACTACTTTTGAGCCTTCTGAATTCAAGAACATGCGGACTAAAAAATATTTAAAAGCGCTTTTCTACTTTTTCCTTGTGCTTGTGTGCGCTTATCTTGTATGCGTATTTTCCTTCGGAGGCTTTGGCAGAAAACCTTCTACGTTTACCTCTGCGGGGAAAAATGAAAAAATTCTTTTCTTCGCACACAGGGGAATTTCTCTTTATTACCCCGAAAACAGCCGTGAAGGAGTTGAAGGCGCAAGGCTCCATGGCTTTCGCGCAGTTGAGCTTGACATACGGCGGTCGGCAGATAACCAGAATGTTGTTTTTCACGATGAGAATTGTGAACGCCTTTTAGGAGTGGACCAGGAAATAGATAGTTTGTCGGTTGCTGAATTGAAAAAATATCCTATTCTGTTATACAGTGGAAAAAAAAGCGGGGCGGTAGTTCCAACTGTTGATGAATTTCTTACATCAGAAAAAGAAAACATGGTTTTTTACTTCGATATGAAATTTTCATCATTCAGGGATGCAGATGAAATTGTTGCCCTGATCAAAAAACACGCCTGCGAAAAATCCGTCATCCTTACAAATTGGGACGTGCTGTTTATTTTTTATGTCGAAGCCAGGTATCCAGAAATCATGACCGGTCTGGAAGGCTTTGATGCAGGGAAGGAATGGACATATAACCTGATGCCTAAAAATCTAAAGCCGGATTTTTTGTCAGGATTTTTCTCTCACACAACAGAAGAACATGTGAACTGGCTTAAGAAAAACAACCTTCTTAATAGCAGGATAGTCTACGGTGTAGATAGTACCAATTACGAATCAGCTTTAAAATTTGGTTTTAAAAATATTATTATTGATTACGATTCGGCAATGAACCGTAATACCCGCATTACGGACTTATTAAAAAAATGAATCACCTCGATGTAAAGCCTCAAGGTATCCTGCCAATAATTGTACCAATTTTTACTGACAAAATTTATTCGTGTTAATTCGTGAAATTCGTGTCTCAAAATAATGAGTTATATTAACCCCGAAGCAGAGCTTCGAGGAATTCTTTTGAATGAATAACCCCGAGGCAGAGTTTTGAGGTATCCTGCAGTAATTGTACCAATTTTTACTAACAAAATTCATTCGTGTTAATTGGTGAAATTAGTGTCTTAAAAAAGAGTTTAACCCTGAAGCAAAGCTTCGAGGAATTTTTTTGATTAAACCTTAAGAAATCAAAATACTAAAACTGCGTTTATCCAAAATCTTTCCATTTACCTGGATGTTCAGCTCATGCTTTCCGGCAAAGTGTTTGCGGGTGGTAAAATCCTTAAATACCTGCGATTTGGAAATATGCTGTTTGTCTTTGGCTTTCAGATCTATTTCTTTTAATTTAAAAACCTTGGCGGAGAGTTCGCCGGATTTTTTCCGGTAATGTATAATATAATCAATCACCAGTTTTTGTGAAGTTGATTTTTCAGAAACAATATCAAACTCAAATGTAAGACTCTCGCCTAATTTTAGTTTTGTTTTATTAAGTTTGAAATTTTCGATTCTTACTTTGACATTTTTTTCAAAATCAAAAACAGAGAGAGAGCCTGCGTGTCCTTTTTTAATAAGACTCCTGCTGGCATGTTTGATGATCCAGGCAGTGTGCGGATTTTTTTTATCCCAACTCTTCACAAGAGCAAGCATATAATCGGGATTTTCTTTTGTGATATCATTCAAATGATTGGCAACCGATTTTCGCACATACAATTCCTCATCCTGTCTAAGATTTTCTAAAATAGATCGGGTAACTTTTGGGTTTTTAATTACCTCATCCAGTTTAAAAGACCAGGGTAAACGCGGTCTGCTTCCTTCAGAAGAAAGCCTTCTCACATGATGATTTTTATCTTTAGACCATGCCTGCATGACTTTAATTGTTTTATTAAAATCGCGCTTTAAAAATTCACGGATGGCAAATTCTGAAGAGCCGTAGGTCGTAAAAAGTTTAAGCGCTTCCATTGATGCATCAAAATGATCATGGCCATATTGTCCAACAAAATCAGGAAACACCAGGTTGGTATAACCGCCCCTGGTATGCGGAATAACCTTTTCCATTATTTTAATTGTCTTTTTAAAATCACCTGGGAGATTGTTTTTTAAGACCTCTGACGTGCGGCGCATTCGTTGATTTAGGGAAAGTTCTGCAAGATCTTTTGTTACCTCACGCAGAAATTTTTCTGTATTAAAATTTTTGTCTGCCCGCGCAAATTCGCCCGCGAAACTTTCGTAAAAAGATGTATTGAACATTTCCCTGAGTGGTTCCATATAATACCGATTTTGTTTTGTGAAAGTAATAAAAATAGTGTTCTAGTATTCTGTTAACCCTAAATTGTTGTCAAACCCTGACCGGATTTTCATGGCTCTTTGCTAACCCTGTCAGGGTTTTGCGCAAGAATACAGTTAGCTTAACACTAGAATGTTTTTGAATTTATACCGATTCCAGATTTAATTTTTTTTATTATTGACAACTGAAAAAAAATCGAAGGGAATTCCGGCCCCTTGAAAACTAAAATTAAATAACAGCTGCCAGCTCTTTTTTGCTATCAATAAAAATTAAAGCTTACTACCAGGTCCCTGTTTCCGGATTGGCTGTGACACCCCGTGCAAACACCAGCATTATCATTCACACCGTGTAATACCTTTCTATCAGGCTGAATTTCGGCCCAAAGCCAGGAACCCGATTTTTTATACATAAATGCATATAAGGATAGATTACCTCCTTTGTAAATATCTTTTATAATCAATGAGCCATCCGGAAATTTTCCTCCGGCAGGAAGTTTACCCATATCTGTTAATGCTTTATACGCTATGGCATTAAACCTCAATTTAAAAGCGCCGTGTGGTCCGTTAGCCCCCGATAACAAAGTAGATGGATCATTTTTATAATACGGGTGATACTGTTGGTTACAACTATCTGCAAGCGCCCTGTCTCCAAAAGCAATAGAAGGATTTGTACCCACTTTTTTAGTACAGCAGATAAATAATACGAATAAAATTAAAACTATAAATGAAAACTTCACTTATTAAAGATAGGATTACCAGATCAATTAAAAAAACGTTGGTAGAATTTTTCGATAAGTTTTTCCCAGGTGAACTTTTGAGTAATAAGATTCAATGCGTTTTGCTTTTTCTCTGCAATAATTCGGGCATCAGTTGCCATAATGGCTTCCAGTGCAGACGTTATCTCTGAAGGATCAGAGCTTTTCAATAACCAACCTGTTTTATCACTCACCAGTACGTTTGTTGCGCCTACATCTGTTGCAATCACAGCAAGGCCGTTTGCCATCGCCTCCAAAATTACGTTCGGCATACCTTCACTCCAGCTTGGACAAATAAGAATATCCATCTCTTTGATTAGGCCAAGAAGCTTTTGCTTGTCCCGTATTTCGCCGTAATAGATAAGCCCTTCCTTCTGCAAGCGTTTTGCTTCCGGTATTGGACCAATAAAATGAAACTCTGCATTCTTATTTGAAGAGTTTGCAAAAAACAACTGGATAGCAGAATTAAGTTCTTCAATTCCCTTCCTTCTTTCGTAACGGCCAAGAAACAAAAATTTAATTTTTCCCTGCACAGGGTGCGTGGAATGTGCTAGAATAGAAGCTTCTACTCCTGAAGGTAACTCAATAATTTTAGAATCGTCAACACCAATAGACTTTATGATCTCCGTTATTTTTCCGCCATACGAAAAAACAAGGTCAGCCTTTTGTGAAATAGATCGGACCGGTTTTCTCAGTAAAAAGATATGCTGTAGCCTGGTTTTAAGATCCGGTGGCTTTTGAAACATTTCGTAGCCATGAAATTTTACACCAATGGGTCCACAATTTATGTTTTTCTTATACTTCTGGTCAATCAGGTACGCTCCTGTAAATCCTTTGGTATAAATGAGATCATAGTCCTGCAGTTTATCTTTTACCTTCTTAAATAGTAATTTAGAATGTCTCAGGGAATTATACATGTAATGTCCTGGAAAAGGAAAACTTTTTGGAAAATCAACGATGTAAGAGCTAATAAATTTTTTTTCCTCTTCGGTAAAGAATTCCAGTTTTGAAATATCGTAATCGCTCTGGTTAAAATGAAAAAGATCAACAAATACTTTTTTTTGGGCAAGATATTTACATAGATAATACGAATGTTTTTGCATACCTCCCAGAACATAGGGCCATATACCGTCGGTGATAAGGGCTACGCGCATGAAGAAGATGGAAAAGGGAAAATGTGAATCAAATTGAACAAAGTACCTTTTCCCTTTTCCATCTTACCTTTTACATTTATTTTTTAATGTACATTACTTCCTTAACAGCTTTAACTACGCGTGCAGCGTTTGGTAAGCTTGCCTCGATCAACGTTGGCGCATACGGTAAAGGTGTATCTGCTGTTGTAACTCTTAATACGGGTGCATCCAGGTAATCAAATGCTTCTTTTTGAACCTTAAAGGAAATTTCGCTGGAGATACTGGCGAGCGGCCAGGCTTCTTCAACGATCACAAGCCTGTTGGTTTTTTTCACAGATTCTATAACCGTTGCATAGTCAATGGGCCTCACTGTTCTCAGATCTATCACTTCTACGCTGATGCCCTCTCCTTCTAATTCTTTTGCAGCAGCCATCGCTACCTTCATTATTTTTCCAAACGAAACAATGGTCACATCTGTTCCTGCTTTTTTAATATCCGCTACTCCAATCGGAATCAGATATTCTTCTTCAGGCATCTCTGCTTTATCGCCATACATCTGCTCACTTTCCATAAAAATTACAGGATCATTGTCGCGTATTGCGCTTTTTAATAATCCCTTGGCATCATAAGGATTACTTGGAACAATCACTTTTAAGCCCGGACAATTGGCAAACCAGTTCTCAAACGCCTGTGAGTGCTGCGAACTTAGCATCCCTGCACTGGCAGTTGGTCCTCTGAAAACAATTGGCACATTGTACTGACCGCCGCTCATACTATACATTTTAGCGGCACTGTTAATGATCTGATCAATAGCAACAAGACTAAAATTAAACGTCATGAATTCAATTATGGGACGCAACCCGTTAGAGGCGGCCCCTACACCAATTCCTGCAAATCCTAACTCTGCAATTGGCGTATCTATAACCCTTTTTGCGCCAAACTCGGCCAACATTCCTTTACTCACTTTATAAGCGCCATTGTATTCGGCAACTTCTTCACCCATTAAAAATATTTTATCATCGCGGCGCATCTCTTCCGACATGGCTTCACGAAGCGCTTCTCTAAATTCAATTACTCTCATAACTTTAAATGTGTAAGGGTCAAAAATAAGGATAATTAGGACAAATAAAAAGCTCATCTTAATGTACAAGATGGGCTCTTAAAATGGTCATAGGCATTTAGTTTTCATTCATGATCTTAACGGTCTTTACTTGACCTTCAGAATTAACAATTCTAATGAAATAGGTTCCTCTGGCTTGTTTGGACAGGTTAATTTCAATTTTACTGTTTTCAGTCACGTGTTTCGAAACAATTTGCCCCAGTACATCGCACACTAACACGGTATTTTTGCCTTTCAGTCCTGAGATTTGAGTTCTACCATTTACGAGGGGGTTAGGATACATCTTAAAATTCTCAAACCCTGCAATCGCATTTATTCCGGTAGAATCTCCGTTACAAAATTTAAAACACACTTTAAAATCTTCGTTATAAATCAACTGAGTTCCTAAACCAAGAGCAGCCATAGGTTTGAGCCGTGCCCTGAATTGATTTACTTTAAAGCAATCAGGATAAAGTGAAGCATCTGTAATAGCATTAATTGTATGATTGTTGGTATATGGTAAAAATACCCTGGAATCGCTATGAGGGTAATATCCATCATAAAATTCAAAACTCCAGGTAATGGATGAATCGGTGGCAAAAACTCCGTTGACACTTTCAGGAAAAGGAGAATATAGGTTCCATTTCCTGTAAAACTGGTTCAGGTTATACTGTCTGTGTTCGTAGAAACCGGAAGAGGTGTTTGTGAATGTCAGTAGTGTGCGGGTACACATAGTATCCGGTACTGTTATAAGATCGTCCGCCGAAACCACTCCCTGCGGCACTAGCTGGCTCGCCTGTAATTTATAAGTAACACGCGGCGCCACCATAAATTCATAGTCAGTGCCCACACCGAAATCTGGCACCAGGTTAAAATCACGAGTCATATAAAAACTATCATTATAGTTTACAAACCCATACCCATCGCTGTATTTTTCTAAAGTGGGTGCTGCTGCATTCGTCTGTGTTGCGCCGGCAGTTCTTAATAAATGGGCGAAGTCGCCGGATAAAGTAGCCATGTTCCTAAAACCCACTGCAAAAGTGGTTGTCATAGTTCGTGCAGCAAAGGTGGCAGTATTCGTAAAATTTCCACCAATCAAGGTTACGTTTGTAGACGAGGCAACACTCACTATTGAATCTATAGGAGGATTCTGAGGCAGTCCTGTGGAAGTATTAACCTTGAATATATATAAATGAATAGGAACTGTAAGGTGACCGGTAACTCCTGCTTTCCTCACATAGGCTTCCAGTCCCGTAACGGTAACAGTTTCTCCGGCAGGAACCTCAAACTTTGAACCACAAGACGTGATGGCTGTGCTTGAAGATACGCCAGTTGCATCTGTTTTGTAGCTTGGGTAGGTATTCAGATTTGTAATGCCGGTTTTAAAATAATGCTTGTTCAGGTAATAATGAAGTACATCTGTTACGGCCGTTGGCGTAGATGTTGTTTTTAAAGACGAGCCAGGAGAGTTCTGCGCTGTCGCAGCCACACACATCGCAAAAAGAAAGCAGGTGATCAGGAGTACTTTTTTCATGTTTTCGTTTTTTTAGGGTTACTCAAAATTATCAAAAAAAGTGATATACACAACTTTTTGATACAGCCCGGGCTTATAATTTATCTGGTGACCGAAAACAAAAAAGCCCCTCCTGTTAAACAGGAAGGGCTCTGAAATACTAATTTATGATTTAGTCTTGATTGACCACCTTAACCACTCGTGACTGGTTCTCAGCATCAACGATTCTGACTATATATGTACCCTTAGGTTGTTTTGCCAGATTAATTTCCATTACACTACTTTCCGTAATTTCGGTTAATATAAGTTGACCAATCATATTGTAAACTGCAATGGAGTTTTTACCGTTAAGACCCGAAATAATCGTTTTTCCATTAACCGCAGGGTTAGGATAAATTTTTAAGTTATCATCTCCGGCAACCGATTTAATACCCACCGTATCTCCGTTACAATATTTAAAACACACAATAAAATCCTGGTTCCATACTAATTGCGGAACTTTACCCAGAGCACCCATTGGTTTTAAACGTGCCCTGAACTGGTTAGCAGTAAAGCAGTCCGGATAATTAGAAAGTCCTGTCACAGCAGTGATTGTATGGTTATTTACGTAGGGAAGAAAGACCCTTGAATCAGGCCTTGATCCATCATCGTAAAATTCGAAATTCCAGGTAATAGAAGAATCCGAACTAAACGCATTTGCAAAGAAAGGAGGGAAAGGAGAATACAGGTTCCACTTCCGGTAAAACTGGTTAAGGTTGTACTGGCGGTGCTCATAAAATCCGGAAGATGTATTAGTGAAAACCATGTCTGTTCTGGTACAAACCGTATCAGGTACAGTTACTGTATTGCTTGTAGCTACTACAAAAGAAGGCATGATCTGGCTCGCCTGGAGCTTATATACAACGCGGGGCGCCACAACAAATTCATATGCAGTTCCAACACCAAAACCGGGAGCAAGTGTAAAATCTTTTGTGCTGTAAAAAACACCGTTATATCTTACATACCCATAATCGTTACCGTTCTCAAAATCGCTACATTTTGTACTTTGGGGAGAGTTTACATTTGTTGGGGTGGTACCCGCAGTTCGTAATAACCTGGCTGTGTCTCCTGCTACAGTTGATAAATTTCGGAACAAAATAGCAAAACTCGTGGTCATAGTTCTTGGGGAATTAAGATTTCCTCCGATAAGAGAAATAGCACTTCCGTTAACGGCAGCACTAACTGAGTCTATTGGAGGTAAAACGGGCATTCCCTGAGCATTCAACTTACATAACATAATACGAATTGGGATGGAAAGATTTGCAGCTGGAATTTGTCTTCTTGCATAGGCTTCAAGACCGGTAATAGTAACTGTTTCTCCTGCAGGCACATCAAACCTCGAACCACAATGGGTTACATTGGTTACAGTGGATGCAGCTGATTTGTAATAGGGGAAATTAGTAAATTCGGTTGTAGCAGTTTTAAAATAATATTTATTTAAATAATAATGAAGGGTATCATACACAACGAACGTATCCGTTTCCGTTGTTTTAAAACTTGGGATACCCGGTGACGAATAATGGCCCTGAGTTTTTGTGGCAGTAAATCGTTGACCTGCATTTTGTGAAATGGCAGCAAAAGTCAAGGCGAAAACCGCAGAACTTAATAAAAGTAATTTTTTCATCATTTTTTTCTTTTTAAAAAATTATTGTTCTTCAAAAATATGAAAAAAATTGATAGTTTCCTCATAATCTTAGCCAATTTATTAAAAGCTCCTTTTTAAGAAATATCTACCCGGACTGTAAGTGATTGTGGAATTTTTGCGCATATAGCATCTTATTAGAACTAAAGTGTTCATATTTAAAATTAAAAAATTTTATCAATTTTTAAATATTATTAAATTTACAGCAATTGTGTATATGAGTTTAAGGTTAATTGCCTTAGTATATTGTGCTACCCTAAAGTTTGCCAAAAAACCTTTGGTCTTTTTGCTATTGGTGCTTACCTGCCCGGTACATTCCCAAAGTCCAAGTTCCAACGAAGATCTTAAAAAACAGGCGGATAACCTATTTCAGGAGGAGGACTACAACAGGGCCTACAAACTCTACTCCCAGCTGGTTTCCAACTTTCCAAAAGATCCCGTTTATAATTACAAACTTGGCGTGTGTATGATCTTCAGCGAACCCGATAAAAAGAAGTCGCTGCCCTACCTCAAGTTTGCAGCAGCCAATTCGGAAAATAATAAGGAACTTAAAGATGTACGTTTTTACCTCGGAAAAGCCTATCATATCAATTACCTCTTTGATGAGGCCATTAAAAATTACAACGATTACAAGCTCACGGCATCTTCGACCGAGCTTAAAAAACTGCAGGTTGACAGGGAAATAAAAGCGTGTTCCAATGGCAAGCACCTGCTTAGCAACCTAACCGACCTGGAAGTAATAAGCAAATCTGAACTTTCAGAAAACGATTATTTCAGGAGTTACAAAAAAATAGGTGGTAAGTTACTTGTTAAGCCGGAAGAATTTAAAACCAGTGCCGATAAAAAGAAAAAAGAAAAATCGGTCGTTTTCCTCCCTAACGGAAGTGATGTTGTTTATTTTAGCAGTTATGGAGATAATGGGGAAAACGGCAAGGACCTTTATACTTCTGCAAAGCAGGCGGACGGCACGTATAGCAAACCTCAAAAAGTGAAAGGTGTTAATACAGAGTTTGATGAAGATTATCCTTTCCTTCATCCTGATGGGAAAACGCTTTATTTTGCCAGTAAGGGCCACAATAGTATGGGCGGCTACGACATTTTTAAATCTGTTTTTAACGGAGAAACAAATACGTGGGGCCTTCCGTTTAATATGGAATTCCCAATCAATTCACCGGATGATGATTATTTATTTGTAACAGACTCATTGGAAACCATGGCGTATTTTAGTACGGGGAGGCAGAGTCCTCCGGGTAAAATAGACGTGCTTAAGGTAAAAACAAAACGCCGGCCAATAGATATTATTGCGATGAAAGGAAATGTTATACAGGGTAATCCCGAGTATTCATTAAAAAGCACAATTACTGTAAAAGACCTATTTTCGCAAAATGATGTAGGTAGTTATAACTCGGAAGAAGATGGCAGTTATTCTATGGAACTCCCAAATGGAGGAAAACTCTTATTCACAGTTGAAACTCCGGGACTGGAAACGCAATCGGCGCAGGTATCTATACCACTTGCCTCGGCCGCAAAACCCTTCAAACAGACAATTTCTTACGACAAAGGGAAGCTAAAGATCCTGAATTATTTTGATGTGAAGGAAAATGATGACTCTTACCTTCAGTATTTAAACGTTATTGAAAAGAAAGCGAAGCTGGAAGTGAATGAAGTTACAGTGGAAACTTCACCGCTTGCAGTAAACAGTGCAAATCCCGAAGCCACAAAAAATCCAAAAGACGTAAATAAAGATAAAAAACCAACCATAGTAAGCACTGAGCCAGGTGAAACTCCTGCCGCCGATCCTAAAAAAGGACTGGATAATAAACAACTTGCCAAAATGGCCAGGCAGGATGCTGAAGAATCAAAACAGGAAGCCGCCCAGCTTAACAGAGACTTTATTGCAGCAAATGAAACCGGGCTGAAACAAAAAGAAGAAGCGGATAGAAAAGCTGCAGAAGCAAGTGACGCGATACTTAAAGCAGAGTCCATTACAGATGACTCAGAAAAAAAGGTGGCAATTGAAGCTGCAACAGCGCTTAAATTATCTGCTGAAAGTGATCAGGCTATTGCAACAAAAATAATACAGCTTGCGAAATCACTTGATGAAGATGCCAAAACCAAGGAAAAAGAAGCCGAACTAAATTCAGAATATGCAAAGGAACTTGAAAACAGCATGCGTATTAAGAATAACAAAGCTTCCCTGGCCAAGCTGGATGCACTGCAAAAAGAGATCAGTGAGCTTTCGGTAAAAAAGAACGTTTCAGAAGGTGTAGTATCTGAAATTAAAACCGATATTGAACAGAAAGAAAAACAGATAGCCGATGCCGAGCAGGTAAATATTACTATTAAGGCCAATATAGAAGAAATTAAAACAGCTATAACGGATAAGGAATCGGAACTGGAAAAAACAAAGAAGAAATCTGCGAAAAAGGAAATCGGGGTTCAGATTGAAGAATTAAAAACAGAGCAGGAAGAAAAAATAAAGCAGGTAGCAGCCAACGAAACAGAGATCAAAACCCTGAATGAAGAACTGGCAGCAACTAAAAGTCAATTAGATATTGCAACTAAGATTACAGCCGAGAATATTGCTGTAAATGCAAATACACCTCCACAGCCTGTTACAATTAAAAGCCTGGAGGAAAAATACAGGGACAAAACCGTTATTATTGATCCTGAAAGCAGGTCAAGTGTTGAAGAAAGTTCAACCCAGCTTACAAAATATACTAGGGATCTTGACCAGTTGATCAGCAAGAATAAAGCCGAACTGGTTAAAAGCAAGAACAAGGATACCAAACTGAAATTAAGCAACGAAATAAAACAAGCTGAAGCAAGTAAAAAGCAAAATCAGCAACAAATTGCCGGTAACACTAAAAAACTGGAAGAACTCAGTAAAATTGCTGCCAAAGCGCCGGAGTCTGTTAAAACAACCTTTGATCCTATCACCGCAAGTACCAGTAGCGAAGCCGTTACCAAACTCGATAACCTGAACGCACAGCTGGCCGGAAATGATAATGAGAACTTTGATTATAATGGCTATCAGAATCCAAAAGCGCAGAGTCTCAAAATAGAAGCTGATGCCAGAATAAATGATGCCGTTGCAAAACAAAAAAAATTAAAAGATGATATTGCCATTTCAAAAGAAGAAATAAAAAAAAGCAGTCCTGTTCTCACAAATTTACAGTTAATCAAGGAAGCAGAAAATCTGCTTGCGCAATCTCAAAAAATAAAGGAGGAAGCAAACACAAAAAAAGGTTCTGAAAAAGAAAATTTTCTGAATAGTGCGAAAAAACTGGAGGAACAGGGAAATGCAAAGTATATTGATGCCGCAGAAATTACGCGGAGTGATAATGTTGCCATTATAGAGGCCAACGAGGAGAATATCCGGAGTTTAATTGCCGAAAATAAGTCCGGTGAAGAAGATCTGAATTTCGCAAAAACATTAAACGAAGAATCAAAAGCAGCCTTCAGGAAAGCTGTAGATATACGCACTGAAGGCAATTCACTTAGCAATGCTGGTGGAAAGCTTGGGAGTTTTAGCAATGCAGAAGAAAAAGAAGCAGAGGCCATTCAAAAACAACAGCAGGCCCTCGCCGTTCTTGTAAAATCAAATCCTGAATTCCAGCTTAAAGTCCCGGTAACCAGTGCTTCTGCGCCGTCCGATACTAATTCAGCCGGCAGTAGCGACCTCTCTTCAAAATTAGAAGCAGTTAATACGGGTCTTACAGACCTCGCAGCTGTAAAGATTGAATCGTATCAAAAATTAAATGAAGCCAACGAAGTAGAAATTGCGCAACTCTTAAGCGACATAAAAGATAATCAGGCTACCATAGATAAAACACCAAGTATTAAGACTGATTTTATTTCTACTAACAATAAAGTAGAAAGCGCAAAAACTTTAAAACAGAATGCGGATAATGCTGCTAATCCTAATGAAAAATTAAGTAACCTGATCGCTTCTATTAAAAAACAGACCGAATCCATTAAACAACTTAACAGTATAAATACGAGCATAAGTCAGACTGTCGCCGGAAGTAATGCGAATGCAGCTACCAGCACAGCAACCGTGCAAAACGAACAGCCTATAGTTACCGAAAATATAAACCTTCCCCTGACTGAAAATACAAATACCGCTGTAACTGAAACACAAGCACCACCTGATAATGAGCTAAGCAAGTTGTCTGAAATAGGCACCGAAATAGTTGACGTTACCACGCTTGCGCAAAAAGATACCACAACTGATCAGATCATTGCTTACTTTGACAATAATAATCTTTATATGCGCAATGACCAGGCGGGCTCAACTGCAAAAAGATCATTGAACCTTCTGAAAGATTATGAAGTGCAAAATTCAAATTTAAACAACGAACTCACCAAATTTGCGAAAAGTTCAGAAAATACCGAGGTTGCACCGGCTAATATTAAAGAGTTAGACGACAAAGCAAATCTTCTTGTTGGAGAAGCAGAAGAACTTAACGAAGACTCCCAGGATTTTAAAAAGGAAGCCCAGAGTAAACCAGAGGGCGAAGAAAAAAACTATACTCTGGCACAGGCAAGGGACCTCGAAATAAAAGCTCAGGATAAAATGCTGGAAGCTTCAACATATAAACAACAGGCAAATGAAACAGAATATAAAACCAATATAAATGCAATAAATGAACTGATTGCCAAACTCAAAACAGATAACCCTGATATGGCTTCAGAAATGGAGTCCAGGCGGGAAGAATATACGCCCCTAAAAACGCAGATCGGGAATTTAAGGGCGGAAGCTAATGCACTGAATAATAAAGCAGCCAAACTAGGCGCAATTAGTAATGCAGAAGAAAAAGAAATAGAATTGATACAAAAACAAACTTCTCTTTTAAACGAATTAAAAAGAAAATACCCGGACTATGTCGTGAAACAAATGGAGGCGTCTTCACCTGTGGAACAAAGAGCTGAACTGGAGCAAAAGAAATTAAAACTTCGTGAAAAACAGTACAGCGAACTCACGAATTTAACCAATGCATTCAGCCTTGAATATGAGTCTTCCAAAAACAATGTCCCTCCCAATCTGTCATCAGACCAGCAAACTGTAAAACAAAATGCCGATCTGCTTAACACTGAATCAAAACGTTTATTGATCCAGGCATCTCAGGAGAAAAATGAAAATGAAAAAATTAAATTACTTACACTTTCTGCAAAATCCGGAAACGCTGCAATCGAAAAACTGAATAAATTATTACCTAAGTCTAATTCAAGGCCAAAAAGCGATCTTGATGAGCTTGCCAAATTAGGAAATGAAATAGAAAACAGTAATGCGGAACCGGCTGTTACCAACCGTAACACCAATTCGGGAGCGAAAAGCGGCAGAGGTACCATTAAAATAGAAGGACTAGAAGTGGTGCAGGGAAACGCCTATTCTACTGCTAACCCAATACCAATGGATGCACAGATGGAAGACGGTTTGGTTTTCAGGGTTCAGATTGGCGCATTTAAAACGCAACTGCCAAACAATGCTTTTAAAGGCTTAAGTCCTCTGAATGGAGAAACCACCAACAACGGTTATATACGTTATACCGCCGGTAACTTTTTTAAGATTGAAAATGCAAATGCTGTAAAAAACGATCTTCGTAATTTAGGATACAGCGATGCCTTTGTGGTAGTATATTTTAATGGGAAACGGATCAGTTTGGCAGAAGCGCTTGCTGAAATGGAGAAACAAGGTAAAACAGTTGATCCGAATGCGCCACAAACGGCGGGTATTACTGCAAATGTAAATGTGCCGAAGGCTGCTGTGAACACAGCAATTCAGGAAAGTGTTACGGTGACTAAGGAGCTTGATAAGATCGACGGACTTTTATATACTATACAGATCGGCGTGTTTACCAGGCAGGTAAGCAAACCACAGATCCTGAGCCTGAGACCAATTTTCAGAGAACAATTACCGAATGGACTCTACCGTTATACAGCAGGTATTTATATCAATCCTGATAAATTACTGCTTGATAAAAACAAAGTGGTTGATATGGGGATCAGGGACGCTTTTGTATCGGCTTACCTGAATGGAAAACGGATTCCTTTTGCTGAAGCGAAAGAACGCCAGGCAAGCGATGCAACACTTAAACTTGAACCTGAGAATCCAATTGTATTTCCTGACAGAAACGCTGCTCCACCAGCACCAGCAGCAACTAACCCTTTTGATGCCCTCTTAAATACACCAGTAAACGTTGAACCTTTCCGGAATTCCGTAACAAATTACCCCACTCCTACTCCTGAAAATGGTGTGAAAACAAATGAAGAAGGCGTTTCTTTTAAAGTTCAGATCGGCGCATTCAGTAAACAGGTTCCGGAAGATGTTGCTGCAAAATTCGCCTCTATCAGGTCATGGCCGGTAGATAATAAGCAGATAAATGGTTTATTTATTTATAACATTGGTAATTTTTCAGATGCCAAATTTGCAAAAGAACTTAAAAATGAAGCTATTCGCCTTGGTATTACAGATGCTTTTATATCTGTTTATAAAGATGGCAGGAAGCTCTATGGCGCTGAAGCCGAAGGCTACCTGAGATAGAGCCTGCACCTGTTTGATGGTCAATAAACTCATACTTTTTTTATTTCTTAATTCCCTAAGTTTCTTTTGCCAGACAACACTGACAAAAGCTTCTTTCCTGTTACAGGATAAATCTTTACCAAAAAATTATAAGGAACTTATAGGAAATGGTACGTGGAAATTATCAGCTTCATATAACATGAAGACAAATAAAATCAGGATTTATACTGACTCTATTCCGCCAGAAAGAATGATCTATGAAGATACATGGTGCTATAGCCGTGTTAAAGGCAGGAAAATAATTTCCAAGTATGATCTTCGTATGTAAGGGACAATAATTTTCGTGAACTCCTCAATACGACTGTTAGAATATCGTAATAGGGACAAAGGAATTAAAAAAATAACCTGTTACTATTATCGTCACCGAAATAAAGAACTAAATTTCAATCATACCACAAAAAGCCAGGCATAAAAAAAGCGTTCGCAGGACTGCAAACGCTTTTTCCATTTCAAATTACTTCTCAGATCATTTCAACGCTTCTCTTAATAAAGTTGGTAAGCTTCTCTCCTTTTAATAATCCCTGCGAAAGCAAAGCCAGATCTGTAGCCTGTTTTGCAAGCGTACTTTGTTTTTCCTTATCGCTTTCAGCCAAAATTTTAGAGATAAGCGGGTGATTGGAATTTACTACCAGGTTATACATATCCGGCATGTTTCCATAAAAACCCATGGATCCTCCGCCCATCTGGTTCATATCTTTCATACGGCGCATAAACTCAGGGCGCGTAATAAGCATTGGAGAATCTTTTTCGCTCAGATTTTCAAAAACAACGGTAAATTGTTCTTTGCTGATCACCTCTTCAATAATAGGTTGTAATAGTTTTTGCTCCTCCTCCGTTATTTTACTTACAGTGTTTTCATCTTTATTAATCAGCTTATCAATCGTATCAGAATCTACACGTACAAAAGAAACATCTTTCAGCTTGCTCTCCAACTGATTAATATAATGAGGATCAAGCATTGTTTCCATTAACAACACTTCGTATCCCCTGCTCTTCGCTGCGTCAATATATGCATGTTGTTCGTTTACATTCGTTGCATATAAATACACCAGTTTTTTATCCTTGTTAGTTTGTATTGGTTTAACAAGACTTTCAAACTCTTCAAAAGTATAGAACTTGTTCTCAGTCGTTTTTAGTAAAGCAAAGGTGATTGCTTTTTCATAAAACTTCTCATCGCTGATCATGCCATACTGCACAAATATTTTAATATCATCCCATTTCTTTTCAAAATCAGGGCGTTCCTTTTTGAAAAGTTCTTCCAGCTTGTCTGCCACTTTTTTGGTGATGTGGCTGGCGATCTTCTTCACATTCCCATCTGCCTGGAGGTAACTTCTGCTGACGTTCAGAGGAATATCCGGGCTGTCAATCACACCGCGTAACAAGGTTAAAAAATCCGGAACTATATTTTCAACGTTATCCGTTACAAAAACCTGGTTCGAATACAACTGAATGCGGTCTTTTGGCATCTCCAGCTTATTACTCAACTTAGGGAAATATAAAATACCCGTAAGATTAAAAGGGAAATCAACATTTAAATGGATCCAGAACAAAGGCTCTTCGAATTGCATTGGGTACAATTCACGGTAAAAATTCTTATAATCCTCATCTTTAAGGTCGGCAGGTTTTTTGGTCCATGCAGGATTAGGATTGTTGATGATATTATCCACTTCGATCTCTTCCGGCTTAACATCCTCAGGCTTCTGGCCTTCTTTTAGTTCAGGTGTTATTCTATCCTTCCGTGTTCCAAATTTAATTTCAACTGGTAAAAATTTACAGTATTTGGTTAAAAGTTCTTCAATTTTAAATTTTTCCAAATATTCTTCACAGTCATCAGCAATATGAAGCACAATGTTTGTTCCGCGTTGCGTTCTGTTACTAATTTCTTCGATTTCGTATTCAGGACTTCCATCACATTCCCATCGCACTGCTTTTGCTCCATCCTTATAGGACAAAGAATAGATCTCCACTTTTTTTGCTACCATAAAGGCTGAATAAAAGCCCAGGCCAAAATGTCCTATAACTACATTCTTGTCAACTTTATCCTTGTATTTATTTACAAATTCCTCAGCGCCGCTAAATGCAATTTGGGTAATGTATTTTTCAACATCCTCTTTTGTCATGCCAAGACCCTTGTCTTTTATGGTAATAGTTTTATCGCCCTTATCGATCTCTATTTCAATTTTCAGGTCACCAAGATCCCCTTTTACTTCACCCATACTGGCCAGTGCTTTCAATTTCTGGGTCGCATCTACGGCATTACTTACTAATTCCCTCAAAAAGATCTCGTTATCACTGTAAAGAAATTTTTTAATAATTGGGAAAATGTTTTCTGTTTGTACATTAATCTTTCCTGTCGTGCTCATGTGTTGAATGTTAATTAGCATGCGGGTTACAAAAACAATACCAGCATATAAAAAATGACAAAATGGCAATAAAATAACGATTTAAAAAAATTTAGCCAGTTAATAAATTGGTAAACATTTGATTATTGTAAGTTTTTTAACAAAAAATTCGGGAATTAAGCTTGAAATTCTATAAATTTACTTGTAAAACCTGCACTAACCCTTAAAAAAATAGCTATGAAAAAAACTATACATCTTCCCTGCTGTCTAATGCTCTACAAAAAATTGAAGCTTTTTTACTTTTTCTGCTAAAGTATTCGCCTTTGGTACCTTAATCTTCGAATTTTACTTTTAGGGTAGGATACAAAAGATAATCTACGAATGTGCGAAAAGATAATAATAAAGGTTGCCGCGGATTGTTAAAAATTTAACCCTCATTCTCCGTTAAAAGAAGAGTTTTTGTGTCAATAAAACCAAATTTATACATAGTATTCTAAAGACTAACTACCCGAACGTTCATTTTTATAAATCCGATATAACTACTAAAATATATAATTCTACATACGATGAAAAAAAAATACACTTCAACACCGATCTTAAATCTTATTAAACGTTGTTTCACAAAACCATACCTGGGAATAATTGTTTTTATTTGTATGTCATGGACCTACAATGCCCAAACAACATACACTTTTACTTCCTGTGGAAATACGGGTTCTGCTGTTCCCACCCAGGCAATGGCTAATACAGCTTATGCTAGTACAAATCTGAATGGATCAGTAACCGTTGGCTCTACAGGTATTCAATCATGGACTGTGCCAGCCACAGGTGCTTACCGTATAGAAACATACGGGGCACAGGGTGGTGGTGCAACCGCAAACGCAAATTCGGGTGGACCCGGAGCAATAATGAGAGGTGATTTTAATCTTACGATTGGACAGGTTCTTAGCATTGTTGCAGGACAGGCTGGCACAGGAGGAACATCCTCAGGCGGCGGCGGCGGCGGCGGTGGAGGGTCGGGCGTTATGCAAGGCACTACATTATTAATAGCAGCAGGTGCCGGTGGCGGAGCTGGGTGGGGTACGAATGGTGTTGGCGGAGCTACAACAACTACGGGAGCAACTTCTACGGGCACATGTGTCGGGGGATCTTCAGGGAGCGGCGGAACAGCGGTTAGCAGTAACGGCGGCGGCTGTGGCGGTGGAGGTCTTACTGGCGCAGGCGCAAAGCCTTCCGGTGGTACTCCTAATACAGCGGGCCCTGGCGGATTCGCTGCTTTAGGCGGCGCATTAAGTAACTGGTGTTCAGGAATGAGTGGTGCGGGTGGATTTGGCGTGGGAGGCGGTGGCGGTGGCGAAGGTCAGCGTGGCGGTTCTGGCGGCGGTGGAGGTTACTCCGGTGGTGGCGGCGGCGAATGGTCTAATTCTGGATGGTGCAGTAACGGTTCCGGCCTGGGCGCAGGTGGTGGCGGATCCTTTAATTCAGGAACCAATGCTGTAAATACACCATCTTCTAATCTCGGGGACGGTAAAGTTGTTATCATAAAATTATGCAGCATTGCGCTTACAGCAACCGGCACTAATACAAATGGTGCGATCTGCTCTGGCAGTTCCGTTTCACTCACAACCAATGCAATCAGTGGATATTCCTGGAGTACAGGTGCAAGCACCTCTTCAATACTTGTTTCTCCGACAATTACTACATCTTACACTTTAACTGCAATGAGTCCTTCTCTTTGTACAACAAACATAGCTATAACTATTACCGTTGACCCAGGACTACCCACACTTTCAATTGCGAACACAGCAAGCGCTTCGGGTGGAATTTGTCCTACAAAAACAGTTAATCTGAATGCAAGCGGTGCAACTAACTATGTATGGATAGGTGGCAGCACCACTGTAACCAATGGGGTAACTTTTTCTCCAACGGTTACTTCCG
>JAYSYG010000159.1:0-2056 GCA_043716685.1 Sphingobacteriaceae bacterium
AATCAACATAACCTGTTTCTTTCTACGAAACAAATTTAGAACAGGTTTAAAATTCTTATTTTTACACCGTGAATATTTTTATAGCAACTGTGGCCGGATCAACCGGCACCCTAACGAGCGAAGAAAGCTGGCATTGTGCAAAAGTACTGCGTAAAAAATCCGGTGATCATATTCACCTGATCGATGGCAAAGGGAATTTTTATGAGGGTGACCTTGAACTTGTTTCTGAAAAACAATGCAGGGTGAGCATTACAAAAGGACCGGTTCCCCAACCAAAAAGAAATTACTACCTGCATCTCGCCATTACACCCACAAAACAAATAGACAGAATAGAATGGATGATTGAAAAAGCTGTGGAGATCGGCATTGATGAGATAAGTTTTGTATCCTGTAAAAATTCTGAACGCTCTGTTATTAAAACAGAACGTATCGCCAAAATCGTTGAAAGTGCCGTGAAACAAAGCTTACAGGCGTTTCTTCCAAAAATAAATGAACTAAGGTCATTTAAGGAGATTTTAAATCAGTCGCAGGCCGATCAAAAATTCATAGCGCATTGCTACGATCTGCCAAAGCAGGAAATAAAACTGGTTAAATTTATCGGGAAATCAACCTGTGTTATGATTGGTCCGGAAGGTGATTTTACGCTTGAAGAAGCAGAGCTTGCAAAAGAACACAATTTTGGAGCGCTAAGTCTTGGTGCAAACCGGCTGAGAACAGAAACGGCCGGACTTTATATTTGCCAGGCCGCTTCGTTATTAAGTTAATCAGGATCTTAAAGCAGGGAAGTAATTTCGGTACTTAAGGGATTTACCTTACTGCTAAAAAATTTCACCACGTTGCCATTTTCATCTATGAGGTATTTGCAGAAATTCCAGCCCGGAGCATCGTTGCAGTTTCCGTTTTCTTCTTTGTTACTCAACCATTTGTAAAGAGGAGCCACGTCGTTTCCTTTTACGCTAATCTTTTCCATCATCTGGAAGGTAACGCCGTAATTTTTGGTACAGAAGGTTTTAATTTCTGAACTTGTACCTGGTTCCTGTCCTCCAAAATTATTGGCCGGGAAGCCGATGACTACGACTTTATTTCCATATTTTTCATGCAGCACCTGTAAATCCTTGTACTGTGGCGTATACCCACACTCGCTGGCCACATTTACGAGCAGCATTTTTTTACCCTTGAATTTAGAAAGACTCAGTTCTTGTCCGTCGAGGGTTTTTAGTTTAAAATCATAAATGCTTGCTTTTGCATGTGATCTTTTTTCAATTTTAGAAGTAGTTCCTGCAAAAGAAAAAACAAGAGCAAGAGCAATGCAAAGAGCACTGGTTGTTTTGATAAGTGTATGTTTCATGAGATACTTTTTAGTTTAATAAATAACAAAAGTAAAACAAAAAAGTTTAAACACGAATTCCAGAATAGCAATGATATCGGACTGTTTTTAAACTTTTCGTATTCTTTTTTAAAAGCGGTTTGTGTAAGCAAACCCATCGGTGTACCGGATGTAAGGCAGATTCCAAAGCGGGTCATTGGCCATACGGGCTATGGACAGGTTCTCAGCCACCACCAGCGGCAAGTACCATTAAGTAAGGCGCTTTAAGTGTTAAACAAATAGGCTCTTTCCTTAATTTGCGGACTTGGCAACCAAGATTAATTAAAACGCCTCTTTTGTTAATCCAATCACCTGCTATATTAACTACCTGGTTTAAACCCGAAAAAAGGAGGTACCCTTGTTAAGGATTTCATATTTACCTCCAAATGGGCTGAAATGGAATGTATAAAAAGAAAAAATGCTTATCAAAGGAATTATATTTAAGGTTTTAGTGTTGCTTAATGGAGATCCCCGAACTGAATGTGTGCAAAACATTATTGAAAACGGTACGTATGAAATTGTGAAGAGCCAGTCGTATTCTGGTAAAAATCTCGAAACGGTTTACAAAATCAATTATAAAAATAACACAACTAACAGCTTGCGTTTTTTTGAAGTGATTAAGACCGATACCCAGATTAAGAATTATTTCCTGGCTGATTTTCTATTGATAGAACGCGTGAAAGATGGCTC
>JAYSYG010000160.1:0-2045 GCA_043716685.1 Sphingobacteriaceae bacterium
ATCTGCGATCAAATTCCTGAATTAAATAAAAAGATGATTGAGTTTGTGAAAAGTAATCTTAATAAAAAAGTGGGCCGTGGCGAATGCTGGGACCTTGCCTCACAAGGCTTAAATAAAATTGGTGCCAGCTGGGATAAAAGTTATGGCTTTGGAAAAGAAATAGATATAAAAAAGGAATGCATTTACCCCGGTGATATCTTCCAGTTTGAAGGAGTAAAAATTGAGTACCATAAAAAAAATACAACTTACTGGGAAGAATTAGATCACCACACCGCTATAGTTTTTAAAGTAAATGATAAGGAAAGTTTTGTGATGGCCGAACAAAACACCTCAACACTTGGCAAAAAAGTTGGCCTCAGCACACTTGAATTAAAAAATATTCTCAAAGGAAGTTATAAGGTATTCAGACCTCTTAAGTGATTTTTCTGCATGATCGAAACAAATCCCTTCCCTTATTTCCTGCCTCCAGGGGCAGACAAACTCATTATCGGTAGCTTTCCCTGTTACAATGGCAGCAACTACGGCGACTGGTTTTATAGTGGTAGCGGTAAAAACCATTTTTGGAAATTACTATCAGATGTTTTTTTTATGCAGGCAGAAACGCAGCAACAAAAAATTGCGCTTTGTAAAAAAAATAAAATTGCGCTAACCGATATTGGTTACAAAATAAGGCGCTTGAAAGGAAACTGCTCCGATGCCAACCTTGAAATTATTAAGTTTAATACAGTTGGAATAGACAACTGCCTGTCTAAAGGAATTAAAAAGATCTTCTTTACCAGTCGCTTTGTTGAAAAACATTTTTTAAAGAATTATCCGGCAAGTACTATTCCTACATACGTGTTGATCTCACCATCGCCAACTGCAAATAAGCATATTGGCGGTTTAAAGACATACAAAGACATGCTTTTGGAAAAAAAGATAAAGTCCACCTACGACTATAGATTGCTTAAATATAAAGAGCTTTTAGGGTAAATCCGTTTTCTGTACAGGAGTCAACTCCTTATAAATGTAAAGATGATTTTTTACCTAAAAGTTGCTCGTTCGTTTCAACAACATCCTCATCCTTTATACAGCAATCAACAGGACAAACTGCTGCACACTGTGGCTCATCATGAAAACCAACACATTCGGTGCATTTATCGCTTACAATAAAATAAACATCCATGCTCTTCGGGGTTTGCGGATCTTCCACGCTTACCTCAACGCCACTGTTGTGACCTTTATAGGTGCCTTTTACACCCGTACCATCCGCATAGCGCCATTCCGCACCGCCCTCATATATCGCATTATTAGGGCACTCAGGTTCGCAGGCGCCACAATTAATACATTCGTCAGTTATTTTAATTGCCATTTTTTTACTTAGTTTTGCGTTCAAATGATAAGATGGTTTTGGTGACCGGCTTTATTCACTTTACAGTCGACAAATATACGACCAAATTTTATGACATTAAAACAAAGAATTAAGGGATTTGTTGAGGTAGGCCTGTTTATAAACCGTCATTTTTCAGGTAACCAGCTTACTTCCGAAGTCGCTTTACACCAGGGACTTGATAAAGTTGTGGAGATGGCGCACATCTATAATAACTGGTTTATTCCAAAATTTGTTAACGATGCTATTTTTAACATCGGCAGCTATTTAAAGGAAGAAGACCTTGTCCCATTCTGTGCATCTATTAACGAAAAAGGATCAAAAACCATAGCTGTCATCTGTGCAGGGAACATTCCACTGGTCTGCTTTCATGACATTTTATGTGTTCTTTTAAGTGGAAATAAAGCGCTTATCAAGCCCTCCAGTGATGATAATATCCTTTTACCCTTTTTCCTAAAACTCTTAACCCATTACGAACCTCTTTTTGAAGACCAAATTCTTTTCGCTGAAGGAAAACTAAGTAATTTTAACGCTGTGATAGCTACTGGGAGTGACAATACAGCCAGCCACTTACACTACTATTTCGCTAAATACCCCAACATTATTCGTAAAAGCCGTAGTTCGGTTGCTGTTATAACCGGTAAAGAAAGCAGGGAGGATCTGAAAAATTTAGGAA
>JAYSYG010000017.1:0-2567 GCA_043716685.1 Sphingobacteriaceae bacterium
ACTTTTATTTTTGGGCTTGGCGACGATTACAGCATTTTTATTATGGATGGCCTTGCGCATGAATACAAATACGGTAGAAAAAATCTGGGGTCTTACAAGACTTCCATTTTCCTTTCTGCGCTTACAAACATTGTAGGTGTAGGTGTACTCATTTTTGCTAAACATCCGGCTTTAAAATCAATAGCTGCGATCACCATTATTGGAATGTGCACCGTTTTATTTATTTCATTTATAGTTCAGCCGCTGTGTTATAATTTTTTGATCCTTAACCGTAGAAAAAGAAATTTACTCCCATACACCTTATTTAACCTGCTGATAACGGGTGTGGGATTTCTGATCTTTGTTGCCGGAAGCATTGTCACGAATCTTATCGGGTTTATATTATTCAATCTGATTCCTGCGCCAAAAAAACAAAAGTTACTGCTTTATCATTATATTATTATGTACACCTGCCGTATCATGGTGTATATGGTAGCCAATGTGAGAAAAAATAGTATTAATCCGCAAAATGAAAAATTTGACAAGCCGTCCATCATTATAAGCAACCATCAGTCGCACATTGATCTCGCACTCATCCTTATGCTTCATCCAAAAATAGTTGTGTTCACAAACGACTCTGTTTGGAATTCGCCATTTTACGGATATATTGTGAGACTTGCAGGATTTTACCCTGCCTCGCGAGGATATGAAAATGCCCTTACCCAAATGAAAGAGTTTACAAATGATGGTTACTCCGTATTGATCTTTCCAGAAGGAACACGTTCCGAAACCGGGGAGATCCTGCGCTTTCACAAAGGCGCGTTTTACCTAGCAGAAAAATTACAATTAGAAATACAGCCTCTGCTTTTGCATGGAGCCGGCGATCTGGTCACAAAAGGAGATTTTCATTTTAAAGAAGGAGAGGTCACCTTAAAATATTTGCCAAGAATAAAAGCAACAGACTCTTCTTTTGGAACAGCATACAAAGACAGGTCCAAAAGCATCCGCGAATATGTTCGCAGGGAATATGAACACTTACGCCAGGAAAAAGAAACGGTTGATTATTTCAGGTCAAAATTAATTAAGAATTATATCTACAAAGGTCCTTTGCTGGAGTGGTACTGCCGCATTAAAGTTGGCATGGAAGGAAATTACCGGTCCTTTGAAAGTTACCTTCCTAAAAAAGGAAAAATTGTGGACATTGGCTGTGGCTACGGTTTTTTATCGCTGATGCTAGGCTTCATGGGCAAAGACAGGCAGATTACCGGTATTGATTATGATGAAGAAAAAATAAATACTGCCTCCAACTGTATTTCGAAGAACACACATACACATTTTATACACGCAGATGTGACAACGTTTGAACTGGCCTATGCAGATGCATTTATTATTAATGATGTTCTGCATTACCTGCAGCCCAAAGAACAGGTGGATCTGGTCAAGCGCTGCGTTTCCAGGCTAAATGAAAACGGCGTAATGATCATCCGCGATGCAGATGCTGATAAAAAGAAACGGCACATGGGAACACGCTACACGGAGTTCTTCTCAACTAATTCGGGCTTCAATAAAACAAAAGAAGATGGACTACATTTTACTTCTGCAAACCTTATTAAGAGTGCACTCGATACCTTTGACTTTATAGATTATAAACTTATTGATGACACAAGATTAACTTCAAACGTTACCTTTGTCATTTATCATATTAACAAAAAAAGAAGTGGGACTGACTGATAGTAAATATGATATTGTAATTGTTGGCAGTGGTCTTGGAGGCTTATGTTCCGCTTTTATTCTCGCGAAAGAAGGATACAAAGTCTGCGTGCTGGAAAAAAACAGGCAGTTCGGAGGTAGTTTGCAGATCTTCTCACGAGACAAAGTTATTTTTGATACAGGTATTCATTACATCGGCGGCTTAAGCGAGGGTCAAAATCTTAACAGATATTTTAAATACTTCGGTTTGATGGATAAACTCAAGCTTAAACAGATGGACCCGGATGGCTTTGATATTGTTACTTTTCGTGGCGATCCCAATGAATACAAACATGCACAGGGATATGATAATTTTATCCGCACGCTCAGCGACCTGTTTCCTGGCGAAAGAGAGAACATAGAAGGTTATTGTGCTAAAATGAAAGAGATCTGTAGCTTTTTTCCACTTTACAATCTGGAAGAAGGAACTAAAGATCTTTTCACGGCAACTTTTCTGGAAACAGATACCAAGGCGTACATTGAATCCGTTACTTCCAATAAAAAATTGCAAAATGTTCTTGCGGGTACCAATCCACTGTATGCCGGCGAAGCAAATAAAACCCCTTTATACGTGCATGCCCTTGTCGTAAACACCTATATCGAAAGCGCCTGGAAATGCATGGATGGTGGTGCGCAAATTGCCAAACATCTTACCGATAGTATTAAAAGTATGGGAGGCGAGGTTCACAATTATTGCGAAGCCACGAAATTTAATTTCAGTGGAAGTGAGATAAAAAATGTAGAGTTGACAGATGGACGAACTATTGAAGGAAAAATATTCATCTCCAATTGCGATCTTACCAAAACAATGGATATGGTAGAACCCGGCCATATTCGTC
>JAYSYG010000161.1:0-2045 GCA_043716685.1 Sphingobacteriaceae bacterium
TAATTTTTTTATTTTACTCTATGGAAAAGTCTGCAATAACTACTTATTTAGATCAGAACAAAGACCGTTTATTAAATGAACTTATTGATCTTCTGAAAATACCCTCGGTAAGCGCCGACAGCAAATACAAAGCCGATATTATAAAAACAGCGGAAGCAGTAAAGCAACGTTTGATCGAAGCGGGAGCAGATAAGGTGGAACTTTCTGCCACTAAAGGAAATCCGGTAGTATATGGTGAAAAAATAATCGATCCTAAAAAACCAACTGTTATTGTTTACGGGCATTATGATGTGCAACCCGCAGACCCCATCAATTTATGGGATTCTCCCCCCTTTGAACCGGTCATCAAAAAAACGGCTGTTCACCCTGAAGGTGCAATTTTTGCGCGTGGCGCCTGTGATGACAAGGGACAAATGTATATGCACGTAAAAGCATTTGAGTTTATGATGAAGACAAATACCTTGCCCTGCAATGTGAAATTTATGATTGAAGGAGAGGAAGAAGTGGGCTCACCGAGTTTAGGACCCTGGATCATAGAAAACAAAAACCGCTTAAAAGGAGATGTTATTTTAATTTCTGATACCTCTATTATTGCAAATGATACACCGAGTATTGATGTTGGTTTGCGCGGACTTGCGTATATGGAGGTAGAAGTGGTTGGTCCTAACCGTGACCTGCACAGCGGTGTCTACGGTGGGGCGGTTGCCAATCCAATTAATATTTTATGCAAGATGATAGCAGATTGTCACGATGAAAATAACCACATTACAATTCCGGGTTTTTATGAAGATGTGATGGAACTAAGCCAGGCGGAGCGTGATGAGCTTGCCAAAGCACCTTTTGATCTTGCAGATTTTAAAAAGGACCTTTCCATTGCCGAAGAGCGTGGTGAAAAAGACTTTAGCAGCAACGAACGAACAGGAATCCGTCCGACACTCGATGTAAATGGCATTTGGGGCGGATACACGGGAGAAGGTGCAAAAACAGTTTTACCTTCAAAAGCCTCTGCGAAAATTAGTATGCGTTTAGTACCCAACCAGGATTCACACAAAATAAGTGAGCTCTTTCAAAAACACTTTGAAAAAACTGCACCAAAATCAGTGAAGGTAAAAGTAACAGCGCACCATGGCGGAGAACCTGTTGTAGTGAGCACAGAAAGTATAGGTTACCAGGCAGCCAGCAAAGCCATGCAGGAAACCTACGGTAAAAAGCCTATTCCAACACGCGGTGGCGGAAGCATTCCTATTGTTGCTTTGTTTAAAAAAGAATTAGGGCTTGACAGTATTTTATTTGGCTTTGGTTTAGACTCCGATGCGCTGCATTCACCGAATGAACATTATGGTTTGTTTAATTATTACAAGGGTATTGAAACCATTCCGCTTTTTTATAAATACTTTACAGAACAATCCAAATAATGACAGCCGGAGAAATTGTGGGAACATTGGGCGTAACACTTTTGCTTATTGCCTTTGCATTGAACCTCGCCAATAAATTAAGCGCAACGTCTACTTCCTATTTGTTGATGAATTGTATTGGTGCATGCCTTGCCGGAGTGTCCAGTTATATGATCGCATTCTGGCCTTTTGTTGTGTTGGAAGGGGTGTGGACACTTTCTTCTTTAGTTATGTTGTTTAGAAGAAAGGCCTAACTGCTTAATGAACTAATACTTAAACAACCGTACGTTGAGCGAAGTTGAAACGTACCTTCAAAAAAACAAATATGACTCTTCGTTCCATCTTTTCCTTTTTACTCTTCATTTTTCTTTTCAGTGGTTGCAGAAACATTAAAGAAGTGCAGTGTACCGGCGTAAAAGGATTTAAAGTAAACAGCATGAGTGCTGAAGAAGGTATTGACGGTGATATTCTTATTGGAATTAAAAATCCAAATGCTTTTGGGTTCTCCATTTACAAAAGTGAATTTGATGTGACTTACAGCGGCATTTATCTTGGTAAGGCAAAATTAACCAAACGTGTACACATTAACACCAATGCAGAAGACGTGTACAGCTTCAATTTAAAAAACGATTTTAAAGGTGTGAATGTTAT
>JAYSYG010000162.1:0-6390 GCA_043716685.1 Sphingobacteriaceae bacterium
GGTGAAATTGCAAAAAAACTGGCGCCGAAAGAAGCAATACAAAGCATTACAGATTTTGGGAAACCCGGATATAGTGGCCCCTGCCCTCCTGCCGGTGCACCTCACCTCTATCTTATTACTGTATACGCGCTTAAAAGCAAAATAGAACTTGATAAAAATGCATCGCCTGCCATGGTATCATTTTATTTGAATAATACCATGCTCAGCAAAGCATCAATTGTTATGTATGGGAAACAATAATTTTTTTAGGAAGACAAAAAATTAAAAGCTCCGAACGGGCTTGAATTTGCAGGAAATAGTGTTGACTAATTTTCTCTTACTCTTTTATAAATTTCAAAATTACAGGTTTTTCTTGCTTTGTGTTTATTCAAAAAGAGTTATTCTTTTACAATACGACGGATCAATAAGGCATGACCGTCTTCATTGAACAGGGTGGCGCTGTAAATACCTGGTTTAAGTTGATAAAAATCAATTGAAAATTCTTTTTCATTGTCCGTACTCAACTGCTCTGTTATAACTCCTTTACCAAGAATATCCAATATACGAAGAGTAATATTTGCAGAAATTCCGGACCGAAAATAAAGAAGTGAATTTACGGGATTCGGATAAAACATAAAGGAATTGTCATAAGCAATTTTCTGCATACCTGCGCAGGCATTAACATTAACCGCTACCACTTCTGGAAATGAAACACACATGTTTGCATCCCGTGTTTCTATTGTGTAAGAAGTTGAGTTTTGCGGAAAGACATTAACCGTTGGTGTAAAATAACTACTGATACTTATTGGAGGTGCATTCAATGCCTCCGTCCAGCTATAGGTATATGCGGAAGCAGGGCCTGTAGCAGGAAATCCAACGTTAACAACGGCGAGGCTCCATGTTTCGCCTGCGCACATAGTTACAGATGAAGGAGCTACGCCTATTGTAAATTGCGGAATAACAGTCACACAAACAACTGCAGTATTTGAGCAATTTGGTGTAGTGCCAACAACAGTATAACAGGTGGTAGTTGCAGGTCTAACATCAAATGTCGGCCCGGTGTTAGGCTGCCCTATATAAGGAAACCATGCATATATTCCCGCCCCTGAAGCAGTAAGATGGACTGGTTTTGAAAATTTCGGTAAGTTGCTGGTAACACAGGTAGTCTGGCTTGATTGTGTTACCCCTATAGTTATTGGAGGCATTAAACCTATAGTGCAAGTGTTTGTAAGCAAACAACCACTACTGTAACCTGAAACAGTATAAGTTCCGGGTGTTGCCACAAGACTTTGCTGAATTACAGGCGAAGTAATGCTTGTCCCCGTCCATGTATAACTGGTGGCTCCAAATGCAGTAACTGTTGAGGTAAATCCGGCACATACCGAATAATATATTGGAGAAACCGTTATGGAACCATTACCCGGAAGAGGAGTAACAATCAGAATTTGTGCTACCGATGCACTGCAGGAACCCAGTGTACCAGTTACGTTGTATGAGGTAGAAACCGTTGGACTTACAATGACCACCGCGCCCACAGTAGTGTTCAATGTGCCTGTGGAGATCCAGGAATAACTGGCTGCTCCGCTTGCTGTAAGTGTTACGGATTGTGCCGGACAGCCATTACTGGTTGACGATGATGCAGAAATAGTAAGAGTTGGCGTCGGGTTTATAACAATAGTATTTGTTGCATAAGAATACCCACTCCCGCTAAGGATTCCCAAAGCTATGGTGTATGTACCTGCAAATGGAAAATTAATTGTGGTGTTAGCGGAAGAAGCTGAGGAAAAAGCAGGACCGGATGGTGAAGCCGCCCAGCTATAAGCGATGGCAGACTGTGTGCCAGAGTTAGCGGATACAGTAACAGAATTTCCCGAACATAAAGAAGAGGTCGTCGTAAAACTTGCCTGTGCATTTATCGTAGAGGTTAAGATACTCGTTAATGCAACTAAAGTAATGATTAAATTTTTCATGGGATTTTGGTTTGGTTATATGATATAACGAAAAAATTTATTCTTGCAATTTAATCTACTTGTTCATTTTTTTATTACACGAACCGGTCTGCTGCTTTGGCCCGTTTTATTAATATACACGAAGTAAATTCCGGAAGTAAAATTTTCCATTGATATTTCCTGTTCTCTTGCTTCTGAATCATGTATTCTTTTTTCAAAAATCAACTGTCCTGCCACGTTCGTTATTTTAATCGTTAATGCGCCGGCAGTAAGCGTATGAAAAAGTAATTTATCCTGCACAGGGTTAGGAAAAATACTGATAACAAAAGTGTCATTAATCTCTTCCAGGGCAGTGCATGCTAAAACATTCACGCAAATAATTTGAGTGCCAATACAGTTAGAATTACTGCCTGTTACTGTATAACAGGTGCTTGCTGTAGGCGAAACTGCGGTTGTTGCACCAAGCGAAAAAGACATTTGTCCCGGATTGTAAGGTGTCCAGGTATAATTTAACGCCCCCGAAGCTATCAGAGTTACAGGTTCCAGTGAGTCGCCATCATTGATGCAGATCGCGCTTCTACTTGCAGAAACAATGGGTGTGAAACCAGGTGCAATTCCTATAAACACTCTGGCAGTATCGTTACAACCTCCGTTCCCACCGACAACCATATAACTTCCTGACCCTACAGCAACTGAAGACTGGGAAATGCTGCCGGTAAATGTAGTTCCCGTCCAGGTATAGCCTGTTGCTCCACTTGCTGTGATAGTCGAATTAAATCCTGCACAAACAACACTTGTACTTGGCACCACCAGTAACGCAGGATAACTATTTACATGCTGCGTAAAAGAAATTGAGCCGTTGCAGCCAAGACTGCTGGTTCCAACTATTGTGTAAGAAACAGTGCTGTATGGGGAAATATAGGCGGAACTGTTGGAGTAAAAATAGAGGCCGGTAAGTGGCGACCACGTATAGGAGCCAGCGCCACTGGCCGTGAGTGTCGCATCCTGGCCAGCGCAGGTAGTTGGTGAAGTAGATGACAGGGTAAGTGTTGGCAACGGATTAACAGTAACAACCTGTGCTCCTGTTGAAGTGGATGCCCCTGCTGCTGCACCCATCATAATTGTATATACGCCAGCAGCATTAAACGTAATATCTGTAACCAATGTATTTGGAGAAGAAAATGAAGGGCCGGAAGGAGCAGAAAACCACTGATAGCTCGTGCCCGGAAATGTACCTGTGCTTGCTGAAACGGTAACCGTTTGTCCGGCACACAAGGGTGAAGGTATATTAAAAGTAACCTGTGCCTGCAAAACTCCACAGCAATTCAAAATAAAAAGAACCGCAAAAACAATAATAATTCTGGGTAAATGTATCATTGAGCTAAATTAATTAATTTAGATGGAGGTTTTATTGCGGGAAATTTAATTTTAAACATCTTCTTTTTAATACTTAATAGTTAATTAGTATTTAATCTTATGATAGTACAATCCATACAACGGCTCGAATACCTGTGCGAACATATTCCTCCACTTATCTCCGCTATCCCTGACAATGATTTTTCGAATAAACAATCTCCTGAAAAATGGAGCAGGAAAGAAATCCTTGGTCATTTAATCGACAGCGCATCCAATAACCACCAGCGCTTTGTACGCGTACAATTTGAAGAAACACCTTTCATTTCTTATGATCAGAATAAATGGAACATCCACAGCTACTATAATTCAATTGATGGTAAACAGCTAATTACATTCTGGACCTCCTATAACGCACACCTGGCCTCAGTTTTAAAACGTATTCCTGCAGAGAATTACAAACGCACGTGCCGTGTGGGTGAAGAAAATACAGTGACCCTCGAATTTCTTATAAATGATTACGTCGATCATCTTGAACATCACTTAAAGCAGATTGTTAATTATGAATAGAAATTCTTCTTTCATCTTATTTTTCTCTAACTTTATTTTACGCTCCAGAATTTACTACGATTAAAAAACGAATGACCCGCGAGAAAAGATGCGACTGGAATAAAATGGGCATTTATGTGTCCCGCGTTACCGATCCGGATTTAAATCAGAATTAATAAAATGCCAAAGCTCTCCACAAATAAATTTATCAAGCTGTTCTTTTTCGGGAATTATTTCTATGGAGTCTGCGCCATTGCTCTTTCCATAGAAGGCGCTTTACAACAGCATTACCCCCTGAATGATCTTCTTTATTATGCTCTTGCCTTTGCTTCCACTATCGTTTATTATACAAATGCGTATATCATGACCGAGGTCTCCGATGATATCGCAAACATTCGTTCTATGTGGTATGCACGCAACAAAAGATTTATGCAGGCGAACCAGTTGTTTTTTCTCCTGGTTACATTATTCTGCGGCGGCATTTTCCTTATTAAACGCTGGGAAAATATTCTTGCGCTCAATGGAATGGAATGGTTTTTAATGCTCATCTTTCCGGTTGTATCTACCTTCTATTATGGAGTTGATAGCGTTCTCGGTAAAGTCAACCTGAGAAATGTGGGTTGGCTGAAGCCATTTATTATTGGATTTACGTGGGCGGGTCTTGCAAATGTTTACCCGGTGCTTTATAACTGCATTGACAATGGCGTCCACTATCATCCTACACTTGTAGGCGCATTTTTATTCCTCAAGAATTTTATGTTTATCACTATTCTATGCATTATGTTTGATATTAAAGACTATGCGATGGATTACAATGCGCAACTTAAAACGGTAGTTGTAAAACTGGGATTACGCCGGACAATTTTTTATTTTATTATTCCACTTTGTTTTATTGGTCTTGGCTCTTTTCTGGTGTACGCGGTTTCACATCACTTTTCCACACTAAAGATCCTGATTAATACCCTTCCGTTTATTCTCATTATTACCGTAGCTTACTCTATGTACAGCAGGCGTTCCATATTTTATTACCTTATTATTATTGATGGGTTGATGCTGGTTAAGGCCTTGTGTGGAATTACGGCGATGACCTTTTTTTAGAAAATTCTAAACCCACTTAACGATGGAAAAAATAAGCATAAAGAACAAACTCTCCCTCTTTTCAGATCATTGGAATCCACGTATCGTGGGCGAATTAAATGGGCAGCAGGTAAAACTTGTTAAGCTAAAAGGTGAATTTGTCTGGCATAAACATGATAATGAAGACGAACTGTTTTATGTACTCGAAGGAATCCTTAAAATAGAATTCCGCGACAAAACAATTACTTTAAACCCCAATGAATTTTTGATCGTTCCAAAGGGAGTTGAACACCGGCCCGTTGCAGAGATTGAAGCTTCTATTATGTTATTTGAACCTGCGGGTACATTAAACACAGGAGATACAAGAAATGATCTTACAAAAGAAAATCTTCAAACGATCTGAGCCGGTTATTTCTTGCTTATAAATTCCAGGATGTCACTGTACCGCCTATTCCACGGATTGTAAAATTGCGCGATCATAGGAACGTGTTTTTTCCGTTTCACCTCTATTAGCAATGCTTCCGGGTGGTACGGTATTAAAGTTCTCAGAAATTCGGTACTGTAAAGTTTAATAGCCGGGTATGTTCTTGAGCCAGTTAATATTAAAAAGCGTGGCACATTTTTTCCAAGATAATAGATCGGAGATCCTTTTTTCCAGTTAACAGGATCTTTTGTAAAGGTTGGGAAATAAATACTGTCTTCTACATTCTGTGAATTTTTCAAATACGAATACATATCCAGTCCAAAGGCATCAATTAAAACAACCCCTTTTACGGAATTTATAATTCCCTGGTCTTTAAAATAATGCTGATCAGTAGCAACCAGCGCACTAAGATGTCCGCCTGAAGAATGGCCCGACAAAAAGATCCTGTTTGTATCACCGCCATAAGAAGAAATATTTTCCTTCACCCACTTGATCGCTCTTGCCGCGTCACCGGTCATTCCTGCATAATTCGTCACATTACTCAACCTGTAATCAATCACAACCGTTACCACACCTTTCCTGGCAAACCCCTTCCCGAAAATTTATACGTAGAGCGATTACCCGATCTCCAATTGCCACCATGTATAAAGACAAGGACATCCCTTTTAGTGTTTTTCTTTTTAGGACTATAAACATCCAGCGCAAGTTTTTTTTCGGGATCATAGACCAACCCTTTGTTTTTGGAAACACATTGCGTCAAAAACACGGATACGAGTATAAGGGTAAAAGAAGTAAAGATTTTTCTGTTTAGCATAGAAGACATTTTGGCCTAGTGTTGAAACAAATCACTTTCAGCATTGTTTAATTTTTCCTTAATTAATTCGCTTTCAAGGTACACATCATTCCCATGATTGTGAGATTTTAAATTCCGATCGAATACATTACTCTCCTTACTGATCTGGGATACAAAATAGCGCTTGCTGAAAACGTCCTCAAATGTAAGCGGTTCATACGAATAAAAATTTCGGGCACTGAAAGCAGAAAACAAATTTTTCCATT
>JAYSYG010000163.1:0-6379 GCA_043716685.1 Sphingobacteriaceae bacterium
CCTTAATTACTTTCTCATAAGAAGGACCGTCAATTCCAGATCCGGAACTGCCAAACGCCACTTCAACGGCACATGCCTGGTCTGTTACTCCCTTATAAACAGTTGGTTCCTTTGTCGGCTGAGGATCCTTTGGCGTTATAACCTGTGATTTACAAGAAATAAAAAGTAAACATAAAAGACCGCTGGTAAAAAAAATTAAACGTTGCATAGCGTAAGATTTAGAATTGAAAGTTAAGGATTTTAAGTTTATAGTCGATAGTTTATAATTGAACCAAGAGGCAGGACTTAAGGGAATCATGATAGATTTGTCATAGTTCCCTTTAGTCATTTCGGTCTTGATTCCATTTCATACTCTTGTAAAGCAAAGTTTGTTCCAAAAAACAGCTTTTAACTTTTTTTAAAGGCCGATGCGGCAAGGCATAACCAGCCTGCAACAAATAAAAGTCCTCCAATAGGAGTAACCGGGCCAAGAACTTTTAAACCTTCAACACCCATTAAATTACGCGTGCATAAAAAATACAAAGAGCCACTGAATAAAATAATACCCCAGAAGAATAAATGATACGCGGCGTTTAAAAATTTGCTGTTAAAAAAATTCTTTAACACTACAACCAGCAACATAGCAAGCGTGTGGTACATCTGGTATTTCACAGCGGTATCAAATCCGTTAAGCTGATCTACTGTAATTAAACCGCCGGGTAATTGATTTTTTAACCAATGCGCACCAAGCGCGCCAAGTGCCACGGCAATTGCACCTGATATGCCTATTGCAAGAAGTTGTTTTGGGATAATAGAGTTTTCCATATCTTGGATAGTTGATGGTTTATAGTTGATGGGGCATAGTTGATAGTTGATGGCCTGCTTTATATACGAAATGTCAACTGAATACTGACCCTGCCAACTGCTTACCGCACACTGCCTCCTTCTAACTACCTCCCCTGTTTCTTCTTCAGCTCTCTCAAAATCTCGGCATCCGATTTCCCGATAAAGTTTATTGCTCCTTTCGCACTTACTGCCCAGTCGCTTTTTGGATAATCGTTTATAATTTCTTCGTATAATTTTTTTGCCTCGGCTTCATTGTTAAGGTAAGTGTTCTCATCATACAGTTGCGCCAGTAAAAATAATGCTGCGGGACGGCTCTTAAAAGATGGATAGGATTGAATACATTTATCGAGCGCCAATTTAGCCTGTGGAATATTATTAACAACCCTGGCTACCTGTGCTGTCTTTATAAGGTACACAGGACAAAGGCTATCGCTCTGGCAATAATAGGCGTAATCGGTAAAGGCCTTGATAGCTTTATTCGCTGAAACTTTATTAATTTCTGTTTCATTTAAAAGAATACTGTCCATGCGCCTTGCTTCAGCAATGAGCTTGCTGCAATCGGTAAAGTAATTTTTTGCAAGGTGTGCGTTTGAATCAACATTCGTGTTTTTTTTCAGGTCATTTGTTTCCTTGCCAGGATTATTTGAACAGGAAAAGAAAAAAAAGAAGATTGTAATTAAGATCCCCTGTATGAAATAGGTCTTCATAAATTTATTTCTTTGGTTTATATACTTTGGTCTTATAGTCAGCAGAAATTTTTCCATTGGCAATATCATTCAATTTACCCGAAAGCATTTTGCGTTTAAACGGACTGATCTTATCAGTAAATAATTTCCCGTCAATATGGTCGCACTCATGTTGAATAACACGTGCAATAACCCCATCGTATTTCTCAACATGTTTTTTAAATTTCTCGTCGTAATATTCTATTTCAATGTGTGGCATGCGACTCACATCTTCACGGATTTTCGGGATACTTAAACACCCTTCACTGAATTTCCATTCCACACCTTCTTCGTTAAGAATGCGTGCATTGATAAATACTTTTTTAAAAGCCTCCAACTCTTTTCTTTGTTCAGGTGTAAACTCATCGTCGTCTTCATCCTCCTCGTCCACTTCTGCAAAAGGTTGTGTATCCACAACAAACAGGCGAATTGCCTTACCAACCTGTGGCGCTGCCAAACCCACGCCTTTAGCTTTATACATGGTTTCAAACATATCCTTGATCAGCTGACCAAGGCCTTCATGATTTTTATCGATGTCAACCCCTACTTTTCTAAGAACAGGGTCTCCATAAACAACTATTGGTAATACCATTTTTTTATTCGTTAAGCGTTATTGGTTATTAATTATTGGTTATTAGTTATGCGTTAAACGTTATTAGTTATGGCTTTCGTATAACGTTTAACCATTAACGTTTAACCTCTATCGGCTATAGTTCGGAGCTTCTCTTGTAATCACCACATCGTGCGGGTGACTCTCTTTCACACCTGCAGCGGTTATGCGTATAAATTTTGCGTTCTGTAATGCTTTAATATCCTTTGCCCCGCAATATCCCATCCCTGCTTTCACGCCGCCAATTACCTGGTATATAATTTCCGATAAACTTCCTTTGTATGGAACCCTGCCACTAATACCTTCGGGCACCAACTTCTTAATATCATCTTCAGCATCCTGAAAATAGCGGTCCTTACTACCTTTTTGCATCGCTTCTAAAGAGCCCATTCCGCGGTACGATTTAAACTTACGTCCTTCGAAAATAATGGTCTCTCCCGGGCTTTCTTCTGTTCCCGCAAACATACCACCCATCATAACAGTGCCTGCTCCTGCAGCCAGTGCTTTAACTACATCGCCGGTAAAACGGATCCCACCATCAGCGATCAACGGAACACCTGTGCCTTTTAAAGCATTTGCAACATCAAGAATGGCAGATAATTGTGGTACGCCTACCCCTGCAATAATACGCGTTGTACAAATAGAACCAGGTCCAATACCCACTTTTACTGCATCTGCTCCGGCTTTCACAAGATCAAGGGCAGCTTTGCCCGTCGCAATATTTCCAACAATTACTTCCAGGTTCTTATATTTCTTTTTTACTTCTTTTAATTTTTCTATCACACCTTTGCTATGACCGTGGGCTGTATCAATAATAATAGCATCCACTCCGGCATTTACAAGTGCATCTACACGTTCCATCGTATCAGCGGTTACACCAACAGCCGCAGCAACGCGCAAGCGGCCTCTTTCATCTTTTGCGGCGTTTGGGCGTACTTTCATTTTGATCATGTCCTTGTATGTAATCAATCCTACAAGTTTGTTAGCTTTATCTACAATTGGTAATTTTTCGATCTTATGCTCTTGTAAAATTTCTTCTGCCTTTTTTAATGTGATGCCTATAGGACCTGTTATGAGTTGTGCGTAGGGCGTCATTACCTGGATTACCGGCTTTTTAAAATCTTTTTCAAAACGCAGATCACGGCTTGTAACAATTCCCAGTAATTTATTTTGTTTGTCAATAATAGGAATTCCACCAATCTTATTATCACCCATTAATTTAACTGCATCACCTATTGTGGCATCACCGAAAATGGTAACCGGGTCAAGTATCATCCCGCTTTCGCTCCTTTTTACCTTGCGCACCTGGTCGGCTTGCTCCTCAATGGTCATATTTTTATGTAATACACCAATCCCACCCTCCTGGGCAATTGCGATTGCAAGGCTGTGCTCGGTAACAGTATCCATCGCCGCTGAAACAATAGGCGTATTTAGCTTTATCTTCTTTGTGAAATAGGACGCAATTGTAACCTCGCGCGGCAATACTTCTGAATAATCGGGTACTAATAATACATCATCGTAAGTAAGTCCTTCCGGAACAAACTTGTTGGTTAAAAAATTGGAAGCCATTGAAAATGAATTTTAAGGTTTTAAAATTCGGGCAAATATACGACTTTATTTTTAAAACTATAAAAACACTCTGTTTTAAAGGGCTGCGGAACGTCTTTTTACATTTAATTATTATTTGTCTGCGGGATTTAAACTCTGAACATGCCAAATAAAAAAGCCACCCGCCGGAAAATCTCCATAATCCGTGAGTGGCTTCAATTTTTGTTATAACTAAACAAAACCCTAAAAAGAACGTAGAGTAAAATTAATCCATTTTCTGGCGGATTTTTGACGAATTCAACAAGTGGTTTGGGTGGGTTTATAAGTGGAATTTATTAAGCACCCAGATGTAATTTGATCAAGATGTAAGTATCAAGAGGCAAGACCGTTCTTGCCTCTTGATTCTTGGTTCTCGGTTCTTGAATCTTGGTTCTTGAATCTTGGTTCTTGACTCTTTCCCTAAGACTTATTCAACTTCTCCATAAAAGCTTCTTTCTTGCGGCGGGAGATCTCAATTTTTGATCCATCGCTCATAATAGCATAGCCTCCGTCTTCTTTAAGAAAACGTACCACGTGGTTCATATTAATTAGGTGATGGTGATGTACGCGGATAAATTCACCTTCAGGCAATAGTTCTTCGTAATGTTTTAAGCCAGCGCTGATCATTAATTTGCGTTTATCGCTCAGGTAAAATGTAGTATAGCTTCCATCTGCTTCACAGCGCACAATGTCCTTTATATTTACAATTTCATAAGCGTTGCCGGTAGGCAAGGTGATCTTCTGGAAATTCTCATCCGCACGTTTTAAATGCTGGATCAGGAATTGTAGATTTTCCATATTGGGAACAGCACGTTTTTTCTTCACTACTTTTTCCACGGCGAGCTTTAACTCTTCTATGTCTATAGGCTTTAGCAAATAATCGCAGGCGCTGTATTTGATAGCCCTGATGGCATGCTGGTCGCTGGCTGTAGCAAAGATAAGCTCAAACTTATGACCCGGAACCTTCTCTAATAGATCAAAGCCGCTGCCGTCCGGCATGCTTATATCCAAAAAAACCAATTCAGGCTTAAGAGATTCTATCATCTCCACCCCTTCCTTTACATTCCTGGCAAGACCGGCAATGTTTAATTCGGGACAATTCTTCTGGATAATGCCTGCAAGCATATCCAAACTTTTTTGTTCGTCTTCAATAATGAGTGTTTTGATCATGTTGCTTTTTTTTTAACCGGTAAGCGGCACAAATAATTGAACTTTGGTTCCCAAAGACTTATTATTTGCATCCCTCAGATCGGTTATGGTTACACTTAACTGCGAATTATTAATTTCATTTAATATTTTTAAACGGTCTTCGGTAATTTTCATTCCCAGCGACTTGTAATTTTTAACCGGCATCGTTCGTCTGATCTCAGCCGCCTTTTCCCTGCCAATTCCATTATCTGCAATAGTACAAATTAAAAAATTATTTTCAGAACTTAAACGTATTGTTAATTTTCCCTTTACAGGCGCGGGGTTTAATCCATGAAGGATGGCATTCTCCACATAAGGTTGCATAAGCAGCGGAGGCATAATGTCGTAATCAACATCCACACTTTCATCCACAATTATTTCGTATTCAAACTTATCTTCAAAACGCATTTGCTCCAGCTCCAGATATAGCTTAAGAGCTTCCAGGTCATCTCCGACGGTAACTGTTGGCCTTTCTGAATTATTTAAAATAATGCGCACAAGGCGTGCAAATTTATTAAGAAACTTTATCGCTTCTTCTATCTTGGTATTAAAAATATAATGCTGAATAGAGTTTAATGAGTTAAAAATAAAATGAGGATTCATCTGCGATCGCAATGCCTTTAACTCTATTTTACTCATTTCGACCTTTCTTTCAAAATCAAGGCGCTGTTTCTTTTTGATATTGTAAATACGTACCATAAAGAAAACGTAGATCAAGGTAAACAGAACCACAGAAGAAATAAGCAAAAACCACCAGGTTAAATAAAACGGGGATTTAATACGAAATGTAAACCGGGTTTCTGCAGTATTCCAAACACCTTCATTGTTGCAGGATCTTACTTTAAATGTGTAGTTGCCCGGAGCCAGGTTGGCATATTTACTATAGTCCTCAGTACTCGGTATACTCCACTCCTTATCACCTGCAAGTCCTTCCAGTTTTTTCTGGTATAGCACTTTATCGGGATTGGTAAGACAAATGCCACGGTAATAAAACGAAATAGTATTATAATCACTCGCAAGGATAGCGCTATCTCCAAGCAGAGTATCTTCATTTAATATGCGGATATTTTGTATTAATGTTTTATTCTCAACTTTATTCTTTTTTAAATTACCTGGTTCATGTTTTACCAGCCCGCTTACTGTTCCGAACCAAAGCGAACCGTCTGAATCTTCCCATATACCATTTGAATTGCATTCTACTCCCATAAATCCCTGCAATTTTCCATAAGAAATAATATCGGTTTTACCGCTTTCAATAAACAGTTTAAGATTTAGTTTATTTATTCCCTGGTTGGTACCAATCCATAGCGCATTTTTATTTTCGGCAAATTCTATTGAATACACAAGTTCGGAGTTTAACCCATTTTGTTCGTTAATATATTCTCCCTTATATGTTTTGGTATCCAAAACGAACACACCGTTGAGAGTGGCAGCAAAAAGATGC
>JAYSYG010000164.1:0-2030 GCA_043716685.1 Sphingobacteriaceae bacterium
GTTACTTTTTTGGTAGTATCAGTTACTGGAGCAACAAAATTGTATTTGAACTGAATTCCATCATACACCTTTGCAAGGTCGGTGAGCATCGCGTGGAGTTGCGTTACTTCAGGAGTTGAGTAGCCACCAAGGATTTTTATAATGCTGTTAAGAGCTTGTTTTTGCTCAGCAATTCTATAGCGGATGGCGTCTGTAGACTTTGCCTTGTAAGCTGTTAATGAAAAGTGCATACTTTCTATCCAGCCGCCTGTAAGGATGAGGCTACTTATATCCGTTCTTTGATTTTCTTTCAGGTAGGCGTCACTTCCCCTGTAAGCAATACCTACAAGCACCATCATACTATCTTTATTGGTAATATTGTTCTTGATCCTGTCCATTGTAGGACCATCAAACGCAGCAGATATACCAAGTTTATCTGTAAGTTGTTTTATAGAGGCAAGATATCCTAAAGCGTCCTGTGTTTGGTTGTATAATGAAACGTAACCAAGGTCAGCGCCATAAATCCCAAGGTTTAACGCACGTGCAAAATCAGTAGAATACGTATTTACTTTATTGGAAGTACTTAAAATAGATTTGTCGTAAGTAATTCCGCTTTTCTGAATTAATAATGCCGTTTGGATTGGTGAAGGTACACTGAATAATTCGCCTCCAACATTTAGTACCGCAGATTTAACGGTATCTGGTGCCTCAACCAGATCATCTTTATCCTCGTCATTTTTGTTGTCCCTGCAGGATGCAAAAAAACAAGCTGTTATGGCAAATACCAAAAAATGTTTATTAAACATATATTTAAAAATATTCATCGGCAAATTGATGTTTTAAAGGTAGATTAAATTTTACTGCAAGTAAACAAAAATTAATGATATTGACAAAAAAAAATATGTCGTTCCTTGGCTGCGCAGTTTCGCAGGTTTGATGGTTATCCCCGCCAAAATAGGTTTCTTCAATAATGTCTGCGTTATAGGCTACATCAAAGAGTACAGCATCAAGAATGGCTTCACCTGTTAACTCCACCGGTTGAACTGCCTGCACAATTATAGTCTCACATGCTGAACCGTCAGGTCGTTTATCCGTTGTTACCGTTACCTGCGCGAAAGTACCCATGCCACTCTCTTTAAGAAGCTTATAATGATTGAGGTTGGGATTGTATTCGCCACAGCGACTATTAAAATAAACAACATCCTTATCAAAATATCTCCCCTCAATTATCCAAATGTAAACGTACTGGTAGCGCCAGCTTTCATCTTTCATTTTAATAGCCACGTCTACTCTGAATATGCCCGGACTCACTTCTTCCAGTTTATATTTCCACCGTGTAGTAATGTTTTTAATTATAGTTTTTAAATCGAACATACTCGCTTAACATTGTAAAACGAAAATAATAAAATAAATTTTAAACGTGTTCTAAACAAAACCATTGTTACTTCATGTTTTTTTACCGGATTATTTTGAATACTTTAGTGTCTTGATGAAATTTCTAACCGAAGATACAATAGTTGCCCTGGCTACCGCCCACGGAAGCGCTGCCATTGCAGTAATCCGTTTAAGCGGACCAAAATCGGCCGAGATAGTCGACCAGTTCTTTTTTACCCGCACATTAAAAAAAAAATCCCTTCATAACTCCCCGTCCCATACTGTCAGTTTTGGAGTATTACTCCACCAGGATATAATTCTGGATGAGGTACTCGTTACTCTTTTTAAGGCTCCTCATTCTTACACAGGACAGAATAGTGTTGAGGTATCCTGCCATGGTTCGGTGTTTATTCAACAGCAATTATTACAATTATTCTTAAATGCCGGCGCGCGCATGGCAGAGCCGGGAGAATTTACGCTGAGGGCTTTTTTAAATGGAAAACTCGACCTCAGCCAGGCCGAAGCTGTAGCAGATCTCATTGCCAGCAACTCCTCTGTATCTCACCAGGTAGCTATGCAACAAATGCGCGGAGGGTTTAGCGATAAAATTAAAACGCTTCGTACTAACCTGGTAAATTTTGCTTCACTGATAGAATTGGAGCTGGACTTTAGCGAAG
>JAYSYG010000165.1:0-2027 GCA_043716685.1 Sphingobacteriaceae bacterium
CAGCCTACATTAAGGCAGGTACCGCCTAAAGATGGGTATTTTTCTATAAGAGCAGTTTTCATTCCAAGTTGCGCACAACGAATTGCCGCCACATATCCACCCGGACCGCCACCAATAATAGTTACATCAAATTTTTCCATATAAAATTGTCTATTTAAATATCGTTAAAATAAAGGTGAATTTACGGTTTTTTTTGTGATCGGTATTTTACTTTTTGAAGCGCAGAAATAAGAACCAGAAGATCAACAAAATACTTATTACCACTGAAGAATAGGAGATAAGATCGCCAAACCGGGAAAAAAAAGTTAATTCGTAACCTGATTTAAGATCTTTTTCTATCACGGCCTCTTCCCACCATTTTGTGGCTTCGGAAACAGTACCGAACTCATCTATAAAACAGCTGATGCCGGTGTTGGCGCAACGGGCAATTGATCTTCGGTTTTCGATCGCCCTTAACCGCGCATAATTTAAGTGTTGGATGTAACCAGGTGTATCCTGCCACCAACCATCATTGGTAATAATAAAAATTAAGCTGCCACCATTGCGAATGTATTCCGCAACGTAATCGGCGTAAACGCTTTCGTAACACACTACAGGTGCAATACCGGTTTTAGAAACAGAATCATAAAACACTGTACGTTCTTCTTGAGTTCCTAGGCTGCCCATTGTTCCGCCCATATTAATAGCAAGGCTTTCCAAAGGTCTTAAAAGTGCAGGGAAAGGCATGCGTTCAACGCCCGGAACCAGCTTGGATTTATGATAAACCTGTACGGTATTTTTATCAATGTAGATCGCACTGTTAAAAACGTCATAATTTTTCCCACTGCGTTCATCCTTCCTGGAGGTGGCAGTGCTTTGTTTTTCATCTTCGTAATACACGTAAGTGTTTGCACCCGTAACGATCTTTAAGTTTGGAAATTTACTAATAAGACTATCTCTGAACCATTGTATGGATTGACTTTGCTGGATGAACTGCTCGTTAAGATCATCCGTTATAAATGTTTCCGGTAAGGCCAGGTATTCTGTTTCTGAAGTAATTTTTCCGCGCAATAGATTCAGTGCTTTAAAAAACTGCGATTGATAATCCATACTGAATTTCACATTGTATGGATCAATATTGGGCTGCACGATCACAACGTTTTTGGAAGGTGGTGTGACAGTTGAGTTTGCCTGTTTTAAAGTATAGGAAATTAAGATCAGGAAAGAAACTGCAATGGGAAGTATAATAATGGCGGCGATTTTAAAAATAGGTTTTGAGAAGATCTTTAACGGAACAGTATTTTTTAAGGTCCCGAAAATTAAAATATTGGCAGCAAGCACCCAGAGTGTTCCGCCGGAGGTTCCGGTGTATTCGTACCATTGGATCCAGTTGGGTGTGAACGCAAATACATTCCCAATGGTAAGCCAGGTCCAGGTGAGGTCCCAGAGGGTATGTCCGTGTTCCCAGGCAATCCAAACGGGAATTAGCAGCCAGGAAGCCCAGGGTTTCTGGATCTGGTTTTTAATAACAGAATAAATTACGAATACCAGCGCCATTAAAAAAGAGTTGGCAAGAAAAGCCATGCTTGCACCACCTACTGAAGCATACACTACCCACCAGGTTACAAGAATGTTCCAGGTAAAAAAACAAAGGTATGCGTGGCCCAATAGTTTTAACCTGGCTTTTGGAAGCCCTGAAGACGAGAGTTTATCCTCTACAAAAAGGAGCGGGACCAATGCAAAAAAGATACAACAAGTTAAATGCCAGTACCAGGAAACAGAGAGTAAAATGCCGGAGAATATGCTTAAAAAGAGGAGGTTAAATTTGCCTTTCATATTCAATTAGTATTGTTTTTTATCCCGATAGCCATCTGGATTCATAGGATATAGCTGGTTACCGGCATAAAAATACTGTCTTTTAGTAAACATGGCTATTTCATAAGGGACTAAGATACCATTATTGCTTTTTTTAACGAAAACTATTTCCAGGATGTTTAAATCTTCACAATTTATTTAATATTTATTCACGTTTTTGGCTGCTTTAGCAG
>JAYSYG010000166.1:0-2025 GCA_043716685.1 Sphingobacteriaceae bacterium
TTAAACCTTCAGCCGCTTCTCCTTATTTTCCAAACCTGCCGGGCGGATGCAGCGGCTTAAAATTCAGGAGTATGAATGCCTCTCTCTCAACACCGATTACCAATCCTGGGCAGGGAGTGTTGGCTTTGGATAACGCCGGGAATGTAATCTACGTAACATCATCCTCTTCAAGTACCGGTTGCTGCATAGGGAATGCCTGCGGGACTGCGCTTAATCCATTATCAGGGAGCTGGCATATACCGTTAAATTCATTTAATTACTATTTCGGTGGAAATAACCAGGGAAGTTTAAAGAACAGCGTGGTTATTGGTAAATCATGCGTTAACCCACTTGCAAAACTTGATGTTCTCCAAAAGTCCGGAACAGATGGCTCCATGGGTATTTATATTGAAAATAAAGATGGCTCTGGTTTTCCAAGTACTACTCAGGTCATTGGAATAAAGAGTTATGTTCCCGGCATTATTGGTCAGCCAGGTCCTCTGGGGCAGATTGCAGGGCAGTTTATAACATCAGGTGATAAATTTAATATTTCTGTAGATGGGCTCGCCAATGGCCTGGTTGGGAATAATGCTACATTTAATATTGGTGGACGGTTTGAAGCTGTAAATGGTTTTGTAAATTGGGGAGTATATGCAATAGCGCCTAACACAGGAAGCGGATTGGATTTAGCCGCTAATTTCTCAGGTGATGTTTATATCGCCGGGCTTACGTGTGGATCAGGTTACGCCCAGACTTTTTCCGACAGGCAGTTCAAAAAAAACATACAACCAATTTCAAATTCATTGGATGTCATTAAAAAATTATCACCTAAAACATATTTCTACAAAAACGAAGAATTTCCCGAACTTAATTTCGCAACGAAGAAGCAATTTGGCCTAATCGCACAGGAATTAGAGGAGGTTTTACCAGACCTGGTTAATACTGTTAAAGTGCCAGCAACTATTGATTCCAAAGGAAATGTAACTAAAGCCGCATATGATGCTAAAGCTGTTAGTTACGACGGGCTTATTTCTTTATTAATCAACGGCATGCAGGAACAACAAAAACAGATTGAAGAAAAATCTTTGGTTAATTCAGAAATCAAAAAACAGCTGGATGATCAGAAAAAAATAAACGAGGATCTGCAAACCAAGATGGATAAACTGGAACAAATGATCAATTCCTGCTGCTCAGCCAACTCTGCCGGCGGTAAAACCGGCAATTCGCCTTCAATCAGCTTAAGTGATAAAAACGCAATTGTATTGGATCAAAATGTTCCCAATCCTTATGCTGAGCAAACTACAATTACCTTTAACATTCCATTCGGTTTTTCAAAAGCGCAGATCGTCTTTACCGACAATGTAGGAAAAATCATCAACACCTTTGACATAAAAGAAAAAGGCCAGGGTAGAATAAATGTATTTGCCAATGATCTCAGCAACGGCACTTACAACTACACACTGGTGGTAGATGGTAAAGTAATAGACACTAAAAGAATGATCAAAACAAATTAGAAATAATTCTCACTGTCAAATAACAAAAACCGGTTGCAGATACGTAACCGGTTTTTTGTTTAAGAAATCATGACCTACTTTCTCAGTCTCACAGCCAGCTCCGTTTTTTTTCTCCGGCTAACCTCGTATTCCCTATTATCTGTCAGGTATACGAGACAAGGTTCGCCTTTCGAATATTCGCTGACGTGATCCAGATTAATTATTTCACTTTTATTGATCCGCATGAACCTGTCATCCTTAACTAAAAACTCCTCGAAATCCTTAAGCGTGCGCGCCGTAGTATATTTTTGATTGCCTGATGTAAATAAATGCGTGTAATTACTTTCCGCCTTAAAACAAAGAACATTGCTTAAAGGGATAAATTTAACTTTGTCCTGGTGATGGAGCGCTATTTTTTTCTCTCTTTCCCCTTCATCCAGATTATTAAGAAGATTAATAACCATTTTATCTTTTTCATTCTTAATAATATCGTTATGTTTTCTAACTTTCCCTATTGCGCATAGCAGATCAGGTATTTCAATAGGTTTTAAAA
>JAYSYG010000167.1:0-2019 GCA_043716685.1 Sphingobacteriaceae bacterium
CTACGCTCTTTTACAAGTTCAAAAGAAAGAAACAGAGTCTCAAAAAGAAGTAGCTGAGGAGGCGCTCATGCATTTAAAATCTACCCAATCGCAACTCATACAATCCGAAAAGATGGCAAGCCTTGGTGAACTAACCGCAGGCATTGCACATGAAATTCAAAACCCGTTAAATTTTGTAAATAATTTTTCTGAAGTAAATCAGGAATTGCTTGCAGAAATGAATCAGGAAATTGAGAAAGGAAATTATAGTGAAGTGAAAGAAATTGCAAAAGATGTTTCAGATAATGAGCAAAAAATAAATCATCACGGCAAGCGTGCCGATGCTATTGTAAAAGGTATGTTACAACACAGCCGCAACAGCAGCAGCGGGATAAAAGAACCCACAGACATTAATAAATTAGCAGATGAATATTTTCGCCTTGCTTATCATGGCTTGCGTGCAAAAGACAAATCTTTTAACGCCACTTTAAAAACGGATTATGATGAAAGTATAGGTAGCATCAATATTATTCCACAAGACATCGGGAGGGTTATTTTAAATATAATTACCAATGCATTTTATGTGGTGGATGAAAAGAAGAAATCAGGCCTAGCCGGTGGATACCAACCTACTGTTTTAGTAAGCACAAAAAAAATCGGCGATAAAATCTTAATTGTGGTAAAGGACAATGGCAACGGCATCCCTCAAAAAATATTAGATAAAATTTTTCAACCTTTTTTTACTACCAAACCAACCGGACAAGGCACAGGTCTGGGGCTGAGTTTAAGTTATGATATTGTAAAAGCGCATGGTGGTGAAATAAAATTGGAGAGCATTGAAGGGTTGGAAACAGTTTTTACAATTAAAATAAATGCTAACCATGCTTAAAATAAAACTACTATTCAGCATAACCTGTTTTTTTATGCTTACAGGCCTATGTGCACAGGACGCTAAGGTAGACAGTTTAATACGAGTTGCTCTATCACTAAAAAGTGAAGCTGGTAGTAGGAGTTTACCATATCATGATAGCCTTTTGAGGAGACTTTCTCTTACCCAATCTGCAGAAAAACGAATTAACCTGGTTTATGAAATCATCAATAACGGATCAGACATATCAAGCGAAGGCCTTGCGGACCATTACAAAATACTTGATTGGGCAAAACAAAATAAAGACCCGTTGATTGAAGCGGCTATTACTGCTGAGATTGGTTACAATATCTACATGAATGGTAATTCCGAAGAAGGCGCTAAGCTTGGTTTTACCGCTTTAAATCAGGCACAAAAAACGTGTAATAACAGGGTTATAGGAATTGCATATGAAAATCTTGGTGTTTGTTTTAGTAGTCAACCGAACCTTGAGCTAGAATACATGCAAAATGCATTATTTTTTTCAAAAGCAGGTGGCGATCGGATTTATGTATATTGGGAATTATCAAATCTCGGCTATATTCACGGAAGGCTGAATAATGTAGACTCTTCAAAATTTTACTATTTTAAATCATTTGAATGGGTAGTAAAAAATAACCTTGTTTCATTCGTCCCTTCCGCGTTGAATGGCCTTGCTGCAGTAGAAAAAAACGAGGTTCTAAAAATTAATTATTACACAGCCGCCATGCAATCTGCAATGCAGCTTAAAGAAAATTCTGCCTTATTAACTACTTACAATGCTTTAGGAGATTATTATCTCGTCAATAATAATAGAGACAGTGCATTTTATTATGCAAAGAAAGCTTACAATATTTCGCAGGGCTATTCACTCAGCAGGCTATTACCGCCGGCAAAACTGCTGAGTACCTTATTCAAAAAACTTAATGTAGACAGCGCTTTAAAATATACACTTATCTATTATACGGTAAAGGACAGTGTTGAAAACAGGGCAAATATCGAAAGGGCGCAAACGCAGGCTTTCTTATACGAACGACAGAAACTGCAGGTTGAAACAGAAAAAAAAGCATTGCAAACAAACCGCAGATTTACCTTACTGATAACAGCCATCGGCTTCCTGCTTTTACTGGCGCTAGTTTTCTGGCGGAATGATC
>JAYSYG010000168.1:0-6305 GCA_043716685.1 Sphingobacteriaceae bacterium
AGGTTTGTATCGCTTGCAACATTCCATAATTTTCTTTTCACATCGTTATTGCCGGTATTAAAATTAATTCCGTTTTCCAAAGACCATGTACTTCCACTGTTAATAGTTTTGTATACGATCGGTTGGTGCCCTACGTTTGATCCTGTAGCACCTAATCTTGAGCCAATTATTACTACATAGCCTATCGTACCCGGTTCGTTCCACGCCATCATTGGACGTGACGTCCAGTTTTCTGTAGCATCTGAAGCCACAGTTGTTGGCGGGTTGAATACTCTTCCAGCCCAGTCAAAAGTCAATGTAGTACTGTTAAAGGTACCTGTCATTAGCATAACTGCCGTATCTGAGGTAGTTCCATCATCTGTAATTCCGGCTAGTACGCGCATTTTTCCATCATCCGTAGCGGCAAAGTTGTAAGCAGCGAAATCATGTCTGCTTGGTACACCTGTCGAAAACGGTGGTGCTGTTGGCATTACCTGCTGAGCACCAGGAGCTGTGCTTGGAGCATTGTTATATGTACCCAATTTTTTACTTGCATAATAGTTTCCGATCCAGGTAACACTTCCTGCACCTGTAGTAGGACCAGCAGCTACAACATACGCGTTGGCTATGTTTGTATTTCCTGTTGGATTATAGATTGCCCCTCCTGGGTAACGTGCCCAGAAGTTATCATTTGCAAAAAGTGCTGTGCTATCCCAACTTGCTCCGCAATTTGTTGAAACCATCGCAACGATTCCACCTGTAGCAGCTGTTGATGCAGGCAAAGGCGACATTATGTAAGTTGGAGACTTCCTGTGTATAAATGATACAGCGTTCAGCTCATCATTCCATTGCAAAGGTTTACAGTAACTAATAATAGTTCCGTAAATATTCATAGAAGAACTGATGTTCTGCCAGGTAATTGATGACGTCTTTGCTCCGCTTCGAACCTGAGATGCTGTAGGTCTTACCGGGCTGGTTTTTATTGCTGGAAACGGATTTTCAGTCCCAAATTTTGCTTCTGAAATTATTTTCGTGTTAATAACCCCTGTCGGCTTAAGTCTTCCGGAGGTTTGTGAAAAGGCGCTTATTGCTGCTAATAAGACCGATCCTAAGAGTACTTGTTTTTTCATTATGTTTTATATTTAAAGTAGTTTATTAGTTAACTATTATTTTACCAAATTAGTGATTTTTTTTCTAATTCTGCAACACCCCAGCCATAATTTTACTTAAAAAAGCCCTATTGGTAACACTTCTGCAATAGTGTACAAACAAAAAGGGCTGCCCGGTTAAGGCAGCCCATTCGCTTAATAAATTAAGAGCAATTATTTTGATTTGTTAACCGTTCCAGCTAAATCAGAACCTGCTTTAAATTTTACTACTTTTTTAGCAGCAATTTTAATTTCTTTTCCCGTTTGTGGGTTACGTCCTATGCGTGCAGCGCGTTTAGCAACTGAGAAAGAACCAAAACCTACTAAACCAATGCGGTCTCCTTTTTTCAAAGCTTTGTGAATTGCTTCGATTGTAGAATCTAAAGCACGACCAGCGTCAGCTTTTGTTAACTTTGAACTAGATGCGATAGCATCAATTAATTCTGCTTTGTTCATTTTGTTTTAAATTTTAGGGTTAAACAATTAATATTATTATGATACAAACATAATAGCTTAAACCTTGTTTGTCAAGTGCTTCAGCCAAAAAACACTTGCTTTTGTTGATAAATTGGCATTTTGTTAATAAGTACGCTCTGTAAGTGGCCTACAACAAGGGTTTTAAGCCCAGGCTAAAATTCCATTGTTTGTTAGCAAGGCCTAAGAGGGTTCAAAAGAGCAAAGTTTGCTACTACACTATGCTCAGTTAGGAAAGTACCATATCCGCCTCAATTTTAAAGCCCCGTAAAAATTCAGGTACTTTCATTCTCTTTTTGCCCTGGAGTTGCAGATCAACAATCTCCAGCGCACCACCTGCACAAAATACTTTTAGAAAACTCTTATTGTCGGTAAATAAAGAACCGCTTGTGTTAGTGTGAGGTAACGCTTCATACCGTGCAGTAAATATCTTTAGGAGAAGACGATTCCCTTTACCCGAATTGATTTCTGTAAAGGCAGTTGGGTAAGGGCTAAGGCCCCTAACAAGATCATAAACCATTTTCACTTCATTGTTCCAGTTTATTCTGCAATTTTCTTTAAACAATTTTGGTGCATGGCATGCCCTGCTATCATCCTGTGCAAGAAATTCCGGTTCCTTTTTTGCTGCCAGGTTGTTTTGAATTGTTTCAACGCTTTTAATCATTAATAAAGCACCCTTTTCCATTAAAACATCGTGAAGCTCCCCTGCTGTCATCGTTTCATTTATCTCCACCTTCGCGTTTAATAGTATATTCCCCGTGTCGATTTCATGTTTTAATTTAAAGGTTGTAATCCCACTCTCTTTTTCACCATTAATAATTGCCCAGTTTATAGGCGCGGCGCCACGGTATTTGGGTAAGAGAGAAGCATGAAGGTTGTAAGTGCCCAGCGAAGGCATGTTCCATATTATTTCGGGTAACATTCTGAATGCAACTACAATTTGTAAGTCTGCTTTTAAATCCTTCAACTGTTTTATAAAATCCGGATCTTTCAGTTTTTCGGGCTGTAATAAAGTAAGATTATTCTCAAGGGCATATTTTTTTACAGCAGATTGGTGAAGTTGTTGTCCCCGGCCTGCCGGCTTATCAGGCACAGTAACAACACCAACTATACTAAAATTATTTTTCAAAAGGCAATCAAGACTTGCTACTGCGAATTCAGGAGTGCCCATAAAAACTATACGCATAAAACAGGTATTAATAAAAAAGCCGCTCCATGATTTGAAGCGGCTCTAATACGGTTAAAAAAAATTATTCAACAACGATCTTCTTTGTTACTTTCTCATTGTTTGATTCAACAGTTAAGAAATAAACGCCTTTTGGTTTACCAGCAAGATTAATAGTTGCGGTTTCTTTAGAGTTTTTAAACGCTTTCTCTTCAAACACTACAGAGCCAAGAATATTCGTTAGTTTAATTTTGTAAACATCGTTTGCGGCAGGAAGAACAATATTTAATTGTTCGTGTGCAGGATTTGGATAAACAACGAGATTAGATTCAAGATTATTTTCTGTTATACCTACTGTACACTGATACATGTCCTGAGTAACAACTTGCGAAACAGTAGTTGTTCCTGATGCATTCTTAACTTTTGAAGTGATCGTGTAGTTTCCTGTAGCACCCGCACCTAAAGTAACTTTTACATTAGGAGAATAGATGTTTGGAGCATAACTTACACCTGCAGAAGGTTGCACATTCCATGTATAACTAATAGCTCCTGTTACTCCTGGAGGATTGCTTGAAGAAGTAGTAGTGCTAAATGTATGCAATGTATTACAAGAGAATGTTAATGCGAAGCTTGAAGTCGGAGGACATGAAGCAACATTCATTGTTTGAGTTGTTGCAGCAGTTCCCGAAGCATTAGAAACCATTAATGTAATGGAATAAATACCCGGCGTTCCGATTTGAATTGCCGGACTGGAAGCAACAGCTGAAGGGTTTATTGTTACGTTGGAAGCAGGTGAAACTGACCAGAAATATCCCGGAGTCGGAGCGCCTGTGCTGGTATTACCTGTAGCAAATGAGAAATTGGAACACGCTGTTGCAGGAAGACTGAAAGTTGCCGCAGGAGCTGTACATGCTGCTACGTTCACTACCCAAGAAGTAGTATTGGTTCCAGATGTGCTGGTAGCAACAAGTTTAACTGTGTAGGAATTTGCGGAAGCGAAAGTAATTGTTGGAGCACTTGCAGTAGGACTGGATAAAGTTGCACCCGCAGGCAATACACTCCAACTGTATGTTGGAGAAGGACTTCCTGTAGAAGTATTAACCGGGATAACCGTTGCAGTAGGCCCGCTTAAACAAATTGTAGCTGGTAAAGAAAAAGCAGCGGTAGGAGAAACTGTTCCTGAAATTGCTCCAGAAAATTTCCATACATTCTGAAAAGTTGTTGGAGTTGCATCCGTAAAATCAAATGAACCTGCCCACGCAGTTGTTCCGTTCACAAAGTCACCTGTAATATAAGGAATTGCTGTGCTTCCCCAATCTGTCCATGTAATACCATTATTTGAGGAATAAGAAATGATCTGGTTTGTATTACCAGCACCATAAGAAACGAGGTTACCAGTACCCGGGATAGGCCCGATATCGAATAAACCGAAATTTGCAGGAATTGGGTTAATTTGTGTCCATGTAGCACCACCATCATAAGAGTTCCATAGTTCAGCTTGTCCACCACTATTAACCTCTATACAAATACCATTTAAAGGACTTGAAAAAGCAATTTCAGTAATTGTACTGGTAGAAAGTCCTACCGGAGCAACACTGTATGTTAAACCAGCATCAGTAGAACGGAACATCCTGTTTCCGTTAGTACCATACCAAAGATTAGAAGTTCCAACTTTAGCATACAGGTTTACAATAGCAAATTCTCCCGAAAGAGGATTTGGAATACTGCTTCCCGGGATCATTGTCCATGAAATACCACCGTCTGTAGTTCTCCAGATCTCATACTCACCATTAACAGGGTCACCATTAGCGATACCTACCGAAGGAGTTAAGAAAGTAACCCAGTTAGCAAAAGCTGTGGTATTTGTAAACATGCCTGTTGCGGTCATATTCACCCAATTAGTTCCACCATTGGTAGTTCTGTGAATAACACCGCCGCCTTGCGCAGCTTTCAGATAAGAACACACCCATGCAGTATTTGCATCGATCCCTTCCATATTGGCAATTACATAAGAATTTGTATCGCTGAAAATGTTTCCTCCTGCAAAAGAAGAACCACCATTTACAGTGCGGGAGTACCAGTTATAGTTACGTGAGGGAGCAGCGTAATCGATACCTGTAACCCAAACCACGTTTGCGTCTACGGCATCCATAAATTTAACTCCTGAATTCGCAACGGATGTTGGAAATATAGCATGTTGATTCGTCGACCAGGCTGCAGCCGGCACCTGTGCAAACACAGTACTCACGGTTACAGCGGCAAAAATTGACAGTAATTGTTTTTTCATCGTTCTAATAATTTATTTTAATTTGATAAAAATACTGATTTTTATTTACACTTATTTAAAAAAGAGGCTTTTAACAGTATTTTATCTTTTATGTGGCGCTTTCCCGGCATTATCTGGCAATACAAATTAACCCCTGTTATTGACATTTATTAATTGCTGTTACCTTCCAACTTTTTGAATTTTTTAGGCTTTTCACTATTTAAAAATAACATACATTTACACAAAAAATTAATGATCAATACAGATTTAATTATTGTAGGAGCCGGACCTGTGGGATTATTTGCAATTTTTGAAGCGGGCCTGCTAAAAATGCGTTGTCACCTTATAGATTATCTTCCGCAAATTGGAGGCCAGCTTTCCGAAATTTACCCTAAAAAACCTATCTACGACATCCCAGGCTACCCTTCAGTACTTGCCCAGGAATTAATTGATAATTTATTGAAACAAGCCGAGCCTTTTAAACCGGGTTTTACACTGGGGGAAAGAATTGAATCTCTTGAAAAACGTGGCGACAGGGACTTCCTTGTAACGACCAACATGGGAACACAGGTACAGGCAAAGGCTGTAGTGATCGCAGGGGGACTTGGCTGTTTTGAGCCGCGTAAACCTGAAATTGCAGGTCTTGAAAATTTCGAGAACGGAAAGGGAGTAAATTATATGATCCTGGATCCGGAAAAATACCGTGATCAAAAAATGGTAATAGCCGGAGGTGGTGATAGCGCGCTGGACTGGACTATTTTTTTAAGTGATGTGTGCAGCGAACTAACCCTGGTACACAGAAGTGAGAGTTTCAGGGGCGCTCCGGATAGCGTAAACAAAGTAATGGATCTCGCCGAAAAAGGAAAAATAAAACTTTTGCTTAATACTACCATCGGCTCCATTTCCGGAAATGGAAAACTTGAAAAAGTAGATACGCTTAATATAAAAACTCAGGAAAAAAATGCGTTTGAAACGGATCATTTAATTCCCCTTTTTGGCTTAAGTCCGAAATTAGGGCCGATCGAAAACTGGGGATTGAATCTTGAAAAAAATGCGATTGAAGTAAATACAGATGACTATAGCACTAATATAGAGGGCATTTACGCCATTGGCGATATTAATACCTACAAAAATAAATTAAAACTTATTCTGTGTGGTTTTCACGAAGCAGCATTAATGAGCCACAGTGCCTATAAATATATTCATCCGGGAGTTAAATACACTATGAAGTATACGACTGTGCAAGGGGTAAACGAGTTTTAAGCAACTTGGT
>JAYSYG010000169.1:0-6302 GCA_043716685.1 Sphingobacteriaceae bacterium
GAGAATTCAAGTCCAACCGGCATGCGTTGATAACCTGAAACGGGATTATCATCTGTGGGTTTTACTGTGTAGGAAATAACGGTACCGGCTGTATTTAAATCTGCGATGAATAAATTCCCACCTACTGCATTATCTTGAAAAGTACAGGCAAATCTGTACCCTCCTCCGTTTAACGAGACTAATTCGGTTTCTCCTCGTGCAATACTACTGCCGTCAACAACTGCGGTAGCTACGGAAGATATAAATGTATAGGCGTAGTTATCGTAAATGAGACTCCCGGTGGATGTGATCCGGTACCGGCTAAATCCTAAGTTTGATTTTGTAAAGACAAACCTTTCATTCGTTGAAGTTAATTTAGAAACAGCGAACTGTACGCTTGCTGCGTGCATATCGTATGCGCCTCCACCACCAATGTTAGATAACGGCTCAGCATTGCCAAAACCCAGGTTGTCAAGCGTGCCTGCACCCTGGCAAAAGTAGAGATTATTATTATCATATAGATTCAGATGTGCGTAATAAGGTAAAGAATTTACATAGTTGGTGCCTGGAATTTCTCCGGCAAAAAATATATAATATTTGCCTTCGCAACTTGGGTCGGGTGCTATAGCATAATCATCCACTCCTTTAAAATGCGATATGCTATTATTGTAATTATCCGTTAGCTCACCTATCAGATCACCATTGGCACTGTAAACGGAGCCATCGGTTATAAAAAACATCAGGTTCCCACTACTATTAAACATTGCATTATGACAATTGGTATAATTATTTAAATAATTATACCCATTACATGCATTCACATCGGGCAAGGGAGATAGTACCGAGGGGCCGGTTGGGTTAAACCTCATATATCTTCCTGCCAGAGACCAGGATTGCATTTGAAACTGGGACAAGGCATTTAAGCTGGCAAATACCAGCAATGCTAAAACAATTTTTTTCATGATTTTATTTTTTAATTACCTACTCTTTTATAGCTTTTCGGCATCCGCTTGGAGATATACAAATGTGAACCAAAAAAAACCGGATCAAAAACTACACACTCGGTTTTTAGCACGGGGGCTGCCCAACCTTATTATCAATAAAAGAAACATATTAAACCGCAATTAGACAGCAGAAATTTTTAAAAGACGAACTACTTTAGTGGGGGCAATTCCGGTTTAATAATTGTTAGGGTTAAGGAACACTGACATTTTGATGCGGTCTCTTTTAAATAGTACTGGTCTTTATTATATCTATTTTGTTTGAGCTTTTCGGCTTAGCTTTAAAGAATATATAGCAAAAGATCGGAATTAAAAATCCCGCAATTAAACGGGATTTTTATTAGCAATGTATTTGTGGAGCTAACCATCAATTTAAGTCGGCCTTTTTTAGCTACCACCTGGCCGTAGCATCATGCGACGGCCTACACGTTAGTGTATTGGGTACTAATGTACCTGAAGCGTCATACATACTGGCAGAGCCAGTTCCGTTATCACGGATAAAGTATAATCCGCCCATGTTTGGATCATAAAAAGCACTCAGATTGTTTGTAAAACAATTCGGAATGCTATGGTTCGTTGCAGAGCCTAAAACTGCAGTACTTAAATTGATTAAGGAACTTTTAGTTCCGCTGGTGGAAGATGTTTCATAAACGAGATACATTCCTACACCTTGGCTAAAAGCAAGTGCTTCCTTATAGATAACAAATGCCTGGTGTACGCCAAACATATTGCCAATAAATGAGATTGTGCCTGAAAGGTTTGTAAGGCTGTATAAGCCCCGATCAGAGCCATTTTTGAGCAAATACAAAACACCGTTATCATCAAATTCCATTTCATTTACATAAAAAGGAGTATTATTGTATACAAGTGCATTTACATAATGTAGTCCCAGGGCATCTGCCCAATATAAGTCTGATTGACCAGAAGTCTGGTTTCGTGTACAAACGTAAATTTTATTATCTGCCTTATTAAAAGCAGATGCGACCAGGTAACAACTCTGACCGTAAATAGTGATCTGGCCTGGACCAAGGTTACTAATTCCCCAAAGTTCACTATTTCTTGCTATAGGACCGGGAGGACCTGTGCATGGGTCAGTAACATTGGATTCCGCAAGATAAATTTGCGGATCGATTGTGGGTGTGGGTAGCCCATTCGGCGAAATTTCCCTGGCTGATGAGGGCGCAACGGCAGCGGAATTCTGAGTTGGGAGATTACTGGTTTCTTTTTTACAGCTCATTACAAACACTGCTGCGAGCGCTGTAGTTGTGAGTGCAATTCCCAATGTGACGATTTTTGTTTTCATGAAATTTGATTTAAGGATACCTACTCTTTTAAAGCTTTTCGGTTTACGCTTGGAGATATACAAATGTGAACTCAAAAAAAATGGATCGGAAACCACAGGCTCAGTTTTTGGCACAAGAACCAACCCAATCTTATTAGAAATTCAGGACACAATTAAAAGATTGATACTTGCCTTGATTTGCTGAATATAAAAGAGGTCAGCACATTTCAGTTTATGCTTTGCGAAACAATCAGTAATAAGAGGACATAAGAATCCCTATAAAAAGACCAAGAATTAGAAAAATGAAAAAAACAAAAATTAATTGATTGCTTTTAAGGAGCGATAAATTAATTTATAATCTGCTCTCGGAATAAACACCTTTTAGAATAACTTCTCTTTTCTGCTTCCAGATCTTTAAAAAATAAATGAAGGGAGCCAGCGAGGCGGCAAAGTGTTTCAGGGAATGGCCACTGAGAATTCCAATAGAAAAAAATAAATCATGGTCAAAAATTTCGCTGAGCTTAGCCAGCAAATAAACTGCAAGTATGCACCAGTAATAAGATGAATAGTTGTTTCCGTTTTTGAAGAGGATTAAGATGAGTGGTATAAGCAGCATGGGTAAAAACTGAATGAGCGCATAGAAACGAAGGTCACCTTGTCCTTCCTGCTCTGTGATGTGCCAGTACACGACAGAAATTATTCCTAAAAATAACAAGTGAAATAAAAGTCGCTTACCTAATTGTGGATCAATATGCTCAGAAAGAATTATTGCAAAAAAGGCCATAAAGGTGAAGGTCATCGGTATGCGATCCCACAGGAGTGTCTCTGTATCGGGCTGCAAATGGTAATAGGTAGAACCCAATCCTGTAAAAAATATGCCTGTAAAAAAACAAAGATTGGCATGAAGGAGCGGATCTTTCTCTTTTTTGTTCCGCAGGTAAAGACTGATAAAAATGCCAATGCTTCCGAAGAGGAGAAAGGGAAGATTGGAAATAACGTTGTAAAAATTGGGGATAAAAAAAATCTCTCTTTCGTCCGCAAAATTATGATAACTCTGATTCTGTGCAATGGGTGGAATAAGGAATACGAAAAGAACTCCGGCAGCGGCTATTGCGGATAGCAGGATAAGTTTATGTTTGTGAGAAAGCATCAGTGGTGATTTAAAAATTGTTACGGCATTTTAAGAGTCAAAGTCCGCGGATTTAGTTTAAACTTCCCGCAAAGAATTTCAGCAAGAACAAAGTGTTATGTTTTAATAAACGTTTTTACTTAAAATTTATTGTTATAAAAAGGGACCAGGAAAATTATTTCCGGTCACCTTAATATTTTAATCTTCCATTTCTTTTTTGGTAGCTCGTTAAGCCATCTGACTATCGCGAATGTTTTTTTGAACAGCAACCGCAGCAAACAAACTTAAGATAAAAGCCATACCGTAAAAACCTTTTTCACTGCGCAGAAGATCTGCGTTCCAAAGTCCTATAACCAGTAAAAGAATAGAGAGAATAGTAGAGAACCAGCTGATGCCATAATAAATAGATGTAACGGGAATCCCTTCCAGTTGGTCACGCACTGCTTTTTGAAGGGAGACCGCTGAAAAGAGGCCATACATAAGCACAGTAAAATAATACCCTTTTTCATTAAGGTACATGTCTGCATTCCATAAGCCAATAAAGTAAGAGGTACTTCCCGCAAGGAGGGCTACCCAGGCAGCGCCGATAAACGCATGTGATGGTTTCTGATTCATGAATTTTAGTTTTTAAAATTATGGATCAAATGTAGAGGGAGTTTAAACGGTTCTTTTTGATAATTATCAAAAAATACAGACTTAATGAATTTTTGGAATCTTGTACTTGTAAATTGTTTTGGTGAGAGCTTATTTTGCTATTAGAAATTCAATGAGTGAATCAATAGTGTGACCGAGAGTACGGAGGTTATTCTTTACAATGTGAATTGGAACAGGATCAATATGAGTTTGAATGATCACCGGTCTTAGTAGTCCGGGTCTTGTCCATATTTCATGACCTCCTTTAGTACGGGTATGTTTACATCCAACAGATGTAAGAAAGCGTTTAAAATCTTTTAGTGATATGTTTCTTATGGCAGGCACCCTTATGCAATGCTCAGTTCTACATTGTTTTTAAGAGTAACCTGCTCATGCTTATTTAACACATCCTGAAGATATTCATTGGTATTTATTTTAGAGGCAAGGGATGGAGATTTATAAATTGAATTTGCACCGATACCTTTGTACCACCCCAACGAAGTAAGTAATGCAGAAAGAGTATTATTCTTATAACAGTACGAAATCGTTTCCTGAATAGTAATATCAAAAGACTTTTTTGCAGCTGCAACTGTTTTGCCATATCCGGAGATATCGAGGGAAGGAGAATAAAGAATAAAATTGGAATCTTCTTTAAATTCAAAGAGTGTTAAACGAATCTTAATTTTTTCACTGCTTTTTTTATTAAAAATCGTGAGTTGTTCCATGTAGTAAAAATAGCAAATTTTAAAGAATTCTGTTCAAATTTATTGTTTTTTAGCTTGTGAAGCTATTTAAATTATAGTAAATCTATTCCAGCTAGTCTATTACATTTCCGCACGTATACGGCTGAGCGTTTCCTGGGTGATGCCGAGATAAGAAGCGATCTGGCCCATTGCAACTCGCTTTATAATGGAAGGTTTGGAGTCCATGAGATTCTCATATCTTTCTTTTGCTGATTTAAACTGTATGCTCAACAGTCGCTCTTCCAGTTTTAAATAATAGGTTTCGGTAATGATCCTGCCAACGCGTTCTGTTTCAGGAAACTTAGAATAAAGAGACTGTAGGGTAGAATAGGAGATCTGGACGAGTTCACACGCTTCAAGCGCTTCGATACTTTCTACTGATATTTTTTTAGCAATAAAGGAATAAAACAGGTAGCAAATTCTCTTTCCTGGGCAAATCAGTTGGTGATCTCTTTTGTTTCAAGAAAATAATAACTGCGGATAATTCCTTTATTTATAAAATACAGGTAATTGCAGTTTTGATATGCTAAGAATCTCTTCTCCTTTTTTTAAGCGAATTTTTTTAATATTGGCCGTCAAAAACGCTTCTGCTTCTTTCGACAGATGTGTGAGTTGAGAGATTTCTTCAATGTGTTCCATAAGTAAATTTAGTTTTATTCTTTTAAACCACTATTAACAAACTCTTCCACTTTGGTTTTATCATTGCTGTAGCCGATAATCTTCCCGAAAGGTTTTTTGGTACTATCTATAAAACAAAGAAGGGGTTGAGTTGATCGGTTAAATACTTTTTCCTGGAAATACTTATATTGGTCACCGATTTCTTTCAACTGCCTTTGTTTTCCATATCAAAAAACTATCTGGGTAGTGCCTTTGGCCAATCTTTTATCATCTACCGGGAGCCAGGCCAGGATGAAGCTTTCCTGTATTTTGTCATGGTCTTCAAATTGGGCCAGTGTTTTCCATTCCATTCGGGGATTCGAAGAAAAAGACCAACCTGAAAAAATTAGCAGGATATTCTTCTTTTCTTTCTTTGCATACATTATAGCCGTATCACCTGTGGTTTTGTCAATATACCTGAATACATATGAATGTTCAGGCGTGATTGGTCTATTGGAACAGGATACAAAAACAAGCAGGATAACTATTTTGAAAAAGACATTCAATTTATAAATTGATAAACCAAATGAATAATCCCGAGGCATTGGCCGAGCTATCCAGCCGCTAATTGTACTAATTTTTATTAACAAAATTCCTTTGTGTTAATTCGTGAAATTCGTGTCTCAAAATAATGAGTTAACCCGAAGCAGAGCTTAGAGGAATTCTTTTGATTAAATGTAGTTAAAAATTCATTCATACTTTTGGAGGTATAAGAACTAAAAAAGCCGCACCAAATTAAAGGCGCGGCTTTCGGCTTATTATAAACTGTCTATTTTACTCGCCGGTGTAAATTGGTTTTATTTTTAAAGGAATGTATAATCCGAATGTTAACATGGCATAGAGATTTTTTCCGTTAATATACTTGTCTTTTGCTGCTT
>JAYSYG010000170.1:0-2014 GCA_043716685.1 Sphingobacteriaceae bacterium
ATTTGTCACGGAATTAAAACCATCTCTGGTGTGTTTTAATTTATTAAGAAGTGGCGAGAGAATAGGCTCGATGACCCACTGGCAACCAACTAAAAGTCCCGGTAATAGGGGATTGGAAAACAGGTGCCAACTCCTACTCCGGTGAAAAACGGGGGTAAATAAATTAAAAAGTAAAAAATGAAACACACGCAATCAAAAAAACAAAAAGACACCCTGTCCAAAGGATTTTATTCCTATTCTATCTCTCCATCATTGATGATGCATTGCATGTGTTGCTGTAGCATGTGCCAGGCTTAATTTTCTGAAAATTTACTGAAAATTTAAACCGTTCTGCAAAGACAGGTACGTCGCATTTCCTTTCCGGGAAATTCTTCATCATTCCATTCACCATTAAAAAATTCAGCATGAGTAAACATAAATCAAATCCCATCCAGTACATAACACTTGAAAATATTCTCGGTAATGAAGATCACCGAAGCTTCCTTAAGACCCAGGCTGAATATGGCTTTGCACAACGCGGCGGCTGTTTCCCAATTGCTTTTCGTTCACAGGCGAAGCGACTCGTGGCTGACTTAAACCTTCTTTGTTACAATGAAATAAAACAACTGATCCATTCTGAAATTATTTACAAAAACTAAAACAGGAACCATGAACTTACAAACATTTACATATAACAAGAGATTTCAACTCGAGAACGGTGAATCACTCCCTCAGGTGGAAATTGCCTATCATACTTTTGGAACATTAAACGCAAAAAAGTCAAACGTGATCTGGGTTGTACATGCTTTAACTGCGAACAGCAATGTATTTGACTGGTGGAAAGGTCTTTTCGGAGAAACGGATCTGTTTAACCCCGAAGAACATTTTATTATCTGCGCCAACAACCTGGCATCGTGTTACGGCACTACCGGTCCACTGTCTATCAATGGCGATAGTAAGGCGCAATGGTTTGATTATTTTCCACAGATAACAATTAAAGACATTGTTCAAAGCTTTGAACTACTGCGTGTACATATTGGGATAGAAAAAATTCACACGCTTATTGGCGGTTCACAGGGCGGGCAGATTGCACTGGAATGGTCGTTGTTAAACACATCACTTGCTGATAATCTTATCCTCGTTGCAACGAATGCAAGGCACTCTCCCTGGGGAATAGCCTTTAACGAATCTCAGCGCCTTGCTATTAAGGCAGACAGGACGTATTACTCCAACAGTGCTGAGGGAGGAAAAAAAGGACTGGCAGCGGCCAGAAGTGTTGCACTTTTAAGCTACAGGAGCTACGAAACTTATAAAGAAACGCAACAGGACGTTTCTATAGAAAAAACGAAAAACTTTAATGCAGCCAGTTACCAGCGTTACCAGGGAGAAAAACTGATAAACCGGTTTAATGCTTATTCCTATGTGCGCCTGTTAGATGCAATGGACAGCCATAACATCGTAAGGGGAAGATCAGGCAGTTACGAAGATATTTTGAGATCGATCACAACAAAAACACTAGTCATCAGTATCAGCAGCGACATCCTGTTTCCGGCTTCTGAACAAAAATTCCTTGCAAGCTATATTCCAAAAGCAGAATACGCCAGCATTGATTCGGCATTCGGTCATGACGGTTTTCTTATTGAAACAGAAAAACTAACTACGGTAATAAGGAAATTCTACAGGAAAGAGAACGCACACGTTTTACAAAATTTATTATTAACGATTTAAAATAAAAAAATGGCAAAAAAACTAAAGATAGGACTGTTTGGATTTGGCTGTGTCGGGCAAGGTCTGTACTATGTATTGAACAATAGCACCGGCTTTACAGCAGACATTGTAAAGATCGCCGTGAAAAACAAAAACAAGGAACGGAATATCTCCAAAGAATTCTTCACTTATGACAAATGGGAAATTTTAGATAACCCGGATATTGATGTGATCGTTGAGCTGATTGATGACGCAGAAGAAGCGTACCACATTGTGAGTGAAGCATTGAAGCGCGGTAAACATGTTGTTACTGCTAATAAAAAATTAT
>JAYSYG010000018.1:0-2565 GCA_043716685.1 Sphingobacteriaceae bacterium
GCCACTCCGTAAATGATCGATCCAGAAAGCAGGTAAGGTATAACTTTCCACGCGCTCTTATAAAGAAAATACAAAACAAAAACACCAATAATAATTAATCCTTCCGAACGCACATAGGGCAAAAAAGAAATAATAATGGATGCAGTAATATATTTTTGTTTTGTGCAGAAGAAGAAACCAAGAATGACAAACAGCGCAAATAACGGCTCAGTAAGTCCCGAGAAAGTAAGAATATAATATAGTGGTGAAAAAGCGAGAATAACGGCGGCGAGGAAGGCATTCTTTACTTTTAATTGCTCAGCAGTTTTATACGTGAAAAAAATGGTAGCCAACGCTACCAGGACATTGAAGATCTTAATACCAGTAAAACCAAATTGCGCAAAAGGCGATGCTAAAAGCACAAACACGGGTTTGGCCCAGTGGTCAAAGTATAGAGCTGGGTGCGAAGGAGCGTAACGGGCGAAAAGATAATGAGTGATGCTGTCCCCCGAATCTCCCGTGCCATCAAAGAAAATGATAGTAAGGGTGCAAATAACCGCGTAAAACACTAAAAAGTAATAAATGAGATTCTTCATCTGAAGTTTTGGCTCCAAGCTCAGCGCCACCGGTAAATATAGATGATTTAATTATTTAACTAAAATTATAAAAAGACGATTGTTTATTTTTACTTAAAGCCGTTATAAATGCACACCAAGTATTGCTCATATTTATAGTGTTGGAAGAGAACCCTGTTTTAAATAGTCCCGGAACGCCGGTTTTTAAAAAGATCCTCAGGATAATTACATGGATTATCCTTGTGGTGCTGTTCTTTATTTTGGCACTGATTGCCATGTTATTTGTATACGAAGACGAAGTAAAGGCGGCTATCGTGACAGAATTAAACAAACACTTAAAAGCTGAAGTGAAGATCGATCCTAAAAATATTGATCTGACAATTATCAGGACCTTCCCCGATTGCTCTATTCAATTTAAGGACCTCCTGATGCTGGAAGCCCTGCCGGTTAAAAACCGTGACACACTTTTGTTCGCGGGCCAGCTCAACCTGCACTTTAACATTAAAGATCTCTGGAATAAAAACTACGAGATCCAAAAAATAAAAATACAGAACGCAGTTGCAAAACCGCGGGTTTTGAAAGATGGAAAAACAAATTACGAATTCTGGAAAACCGGAAATACAGGTAAAGGAGAAACAGATAGTATTAACTTCAATTTGAAATTGATCAGGATCGAAAACTGCCGGTTAAGCTATAAGGATAAACAAAATCTTTTTAAAACAACACTACACGTTAAAGAATTAAGCTTTAAAGGGCATTTCAGCGAGGAAAATTTTGAAATGGAAACAGAAGCCAATTTTCTTATTCATGAGATGGTTCAGGCTAAAACAAATTACCTAAAAGAAAAGCAATGCCGTGTTTCACTCGGACTTGATGTAAGCGGGAACTCCTATACGATAAAAAGAGCAGAGATAAACCTGAACAAACTTGGCCTGGAGCTAAGTGGTAGGGTTGAGTACAGCGATAGTCTTGAGCGGGCCGATCTAAAATACAATGCTCCAAACATAGATATAGCGGCCGTGCTATCATTATTGCCTGAAAAATTTAAAGGCAAGATAAGTGACTATGAAAGCTCGGGGAATTTTTATGCCGGGGGAACGATCCGGTATCTGAGTAAAGATAACTACAGTATAATCAGTGATTTCGGCATCAGGCAGGGAAAAATAACCTACAAGCCGAATTCAACAAACGCTACGCATGTAAATGTAGAGGGTTATTTAAATTATTCAAAAGCAGCTTCGGTTTTAAACCTTAAAAACATACACCTTAATATTAATGAAGATGAGATAAAAGGAAATTGCCTGATTAATAATTTTTCCGATCCGTATTTAAAATGTTCCGCAAATGCAAACGTAAAACTTGAAAACATTCTGGGGTTTTGGCCCATTGACACACTGAGCAAATTAAAAGGTAATTTACAGATTGCTACAGAAATAGAAGGCCTTGTTAGCGTGCTTAAGGATCAGACTTTTTCTGAAAAAGTAAAATTGAACCTCGAAGCCAGGGTTTCAGAACTGGAGGCACAGTTTAAAAATGACGAAAAGATTTATGCAATTGAAAATTGCCTTATTAATGCAAAGGAAAGGGAAATAGAGGTTAAAGATCTGAAACTAAAGCGCGGAAGCTCTGACATTACTTTAAACGGAAAGATTCCCGGGGTATTTAATTACATAATGGACAGGACCGCTCCATTGATTATTAAAGGAAACTTGTATTCTACTTACATTAAGATGGAAGATTTTATGGCTCCAGGCAAACACTCATCAGGAGGAAATAATAACACCCCTTTAATACCTTCCAATATTAATTTTAAGTTGAATGCGGCGATTTTAAAATTCCGTTTCGGGAAATTTGAAGCGCAATCTATTACCGGTGAAATTGAAATTAAACAACAGAAGGTTATGGTAAGCGATATGAAACTTAAAACCATGCAGGGCGAAGCAGAAATAGAGGCTTTTGCTGACAACTCAAAGAACAGGCTTGATATTTCTTTACAAAGTAAGTTGAAGAA
>JAYSYG010000171.1:0-2003 GCA_043716685.1 Sphingobacteriaceae bacterium
GTGAAGTTTCACAAAACTACAGCCCTGTAATGGTAGGAACTATCCTGCTTTTTTTATATTCTTATCACACAAATCGAAAAGACCTTAATTTTATAAGCAAGTACTTTGCATTTCCAAAAAGAGAACTTTGTATTACTTATAATTTATTAGTCGCGCCTGTTTCAGCAGGGATAATTGCAAGTGGATACTGGCCGCTCGCATTGGTGTTGCATTGTGGCGCAACATTGATTCCTTTCTCCAGAATAAAAATAAATTCAGCAAAACTTATTTTTATTGGCAAGTATGTTCCTGCCACGCAATTTGAATGGATAGCTGGCTTACGAAAAAATTTCTATGTCTTATTGCCTCTTCTATTAGTGGCCATGGTGTTAAGTCCTGTTAAGTTCTTTTGCCTCGTTGCACTTTTTCTTCTCAACACAATTTTTTTAGGATTCTATAACTTTTTTGAGCCGTTGGTAATGTTTAACCCTGAGGGCCTTGCGTCGGCAACATTCATTAACAGGAAAGTTCATTTTTATACTAAAATTATTTTGCTGGTAAATACACCTTTATTACTTATTAATTCACTGTTTCAGCCGGATGTCGCTTGGTACAATGTATGCTTCGTGGCAGGCATTTTATTACTGGGATCGAGTACCATTTATATTAAATACAGCAATTACAAACCAAACGACGATCTTCGTTTTCACATCGATTATTTACTGCTGTTTGCTTCTGCGCTTGTTCCCTTTTTATTACCTCTTGCTTACTTGCTTAATTACTCGCATAAGAAAAAAGCCCTTCAAAATCTCTCACATTATATAAATGATCACAGCTAAGATTCCCTTATTTAAATACAAGGATACCCTTATTTTAGAAAATATCGACCTACAGTTTAAAACAGGCCTAACCTATGGCATTGTGGGACTTAATGGCGCAGGAAAGACAACTTTTTTTAACCTGTTGGCAGGATTTATAAAAGGAGAAAACACATCCTTTTTAAAAGATGGAGCGCCTCTTTTAAGAAAAGACATTGCTTTTATTGATACGGATCTTTTTTTCTATCCTAAATTAACTGCACGCGAATTCTTAAGTGTGTTTCCAAACACTAACGCTACCTACAACGAAGAAAAACTTGCGGCACTCTTTAAATTGCCACTCGATGGATTTATGGAAGAATTCTCTACGGGTATGAAGAAAAAATTATTGCTGCAGAGCCAGGTGAAGCAGGACAAGGCGGTTTATATTTTAGATGAACCTTTTAACGGGCTGGACCTAGAAACAAATAAAATACTGGAAGTAATTATTACAATCTTAAATGAAAGAGAGAAAACAGTTTTCATTTCTTCACACATCCTTGATCCTTTATTGACGGTGTGCCAACAGATCCATTATATAAAAGATCAAAGAATTTACAGATCTTACGAAAAAGGCGAATTCAATTTAATTCAGGAAGAATTATTTGGAAAGTATACGCGGGAAGTAAAAGATGAACTCTTAAAAATTATTTAAGACCTATTAAGCGACCTTCAGCTGGCTTAACCTGGCGTTCTTTAACTTATCCATGGCGTAATCGAGGGTTATGGTAAATTGTTTTACCGGCTTCTCTTCGCTTGGGAGCGTGTACATAATATCTGTCATAATAGCCTCACAGATGCCACGCAATCCACGCGCTCCAAGTTTAAATTCAATTGCTTTATCTACTATCAGGTTAAGTACCTCTTCATCAATATCTAATTTTGTGCCTTCCATCTTAAACAATAGTTTGTATTGTTTGATGAGCGCATTTTTAGGATCGGTTAAGATCTGACGTAAAGCACTCCTGTCTAAAGGCCTTAAATAAGTTAATACAGGAAGACGGCCAATCAATTCAGGAATAAGTCCGAACGCTTTAAGATCCTGCGGTGAAATATATTGTAATAAATGACCTTTATCTATTTCCAGGGCATCTACGCTTGCTGAATATCCAACTGCTGTAGTATTCAAACGTTTTGCAATTTTCTTTTCAATACCGTCAAAAGCCC
>JAYSYG010000172.1:0-6248 GCA_043716685.1 Sphingobacteriaceae bacterium
TCAAAAGTCTTTTCAGCTTCTGGTGACCAGATTATTTTGTAAGCCATTTTTTATACTTTTTCATAACCTCAGTATGGGGCTTTCCCGCTCCACCCGCTAATTCAGCTTGAGCTTTCTTTACAGATTTTTTTTGAGCGTCACTCAATTCATCCCAAAGATCGTGTTTATAGGCGTGAAGTATAGCTTTAATATGTTTTAGTACAACCTCACTCTCAGTTTCAAGAATGTTTTTTGTGATTTCGACTTTTGCCAGGGAAATATTCATATTAGCATTTTAATAATACGAATTTACGTTTTTTTATCAAAATTATACTTTCAACTCTTTCGGATAACAAATAAAGTACTTACTCACCGTTTTGCTTAAACTTTGAATATTGAGTTGGTCGCTGGCCTCCGCTACGTCAATAAGTTGACCATTGCTCATCAGGATATTAATATTGAATTGCTCTGCGTTGTAAGCACTGTTATTTACTACATCTGTAAGCACAAAATATCCGGCTTCTTTCTTTGTTATGTTATACAATGCGCAAATTTTTTCGGTAAACCCGTTTACATACTTTTCAGAAAAAGGCTCGTTCTGCATTTCAATTTTAAAGAGTTTCCTTTCAAGCAGATTTTGACAAAGTTTTGAAAGGATTTTATCCTCATTTTCGCTCCATACTTTTATAGAGGCATCCAGGTCACTGTCATCGAGCTTTGAAAATTTACCCAACAGACTGTTATCATTTTCAAAATCTTTTTGAGTAAAATTGTTTTTTAAAAAAAGCGAAAGGGTGGGGGTTGCAAAGAGTTCTTTTCCTTCGGAAGAGAGTTCTTTCGCCCGCTTTAAAATGTTTACTAATAGTGTTTCACCACTTAATACTGTTTTATGAAGGTATACCTGCCAGTACATCAGCCTGCGCGCGATCAAAAATTTCTCAATACTGTAAATAGCCTTGTGTTCAACTACGAGCTCGTTGTTTTGAACGTTGAGCATTTTTATAATTCGGTCGCTGCTGATCACGCCTTCACTTACACCTGTAAAAAAACTATCCCGTTTCAGGTAGTCCAGCCTGTCCATATCCAGCTGAGAACTTACAAGCTGATGAAGGAATTTTTTAGAATGCCGGTCATTAAATATTTCTATTGCTAAGGTCAACCCGCCTTTAAACTCCGTATTAAGTTTATCCATGAACAAACTGCTAATGGCCTCATGACTTATACCTTTTACAATGCTATGCTCCAGGGCATGCGAAAAAGGACCGTGACCTATGTCGTGAAGAAGTATAGCAATAAGAACTGCGTTTTCCTCTTCATCACTAATAGCAATATCTTTTTGTCTTAGTGTGAGAACCGCCTCCTGCATGAGATGCATAGCGCCTACTGCATGATGAAAACGTGTGTGGAGAGCCCCTGGATATACAAGGTTGGTAAGTCCGAGCTGCTTGATCCTTCTCAAACGCTGAAAGTAAGGGTGATTTATAAGATCGTAAATAAGATCGTTGGGTATGCTAACAAAACCGTAAATGGGATCGTTAATGATTTTGCGCTTGTTGGTGTACATTCAGTGATTAAGAGAAATTAAAAACCAAAATTCGTTAATATATTCGTCAATTAAAATAATAGAGATAAATTTAATACGTTATATGTTATAAAACCAATACTGATGGATAAAATAAAAATATTATGGGCCGATGATGAAATTGCTCTTTTAAAACCACACATTTTATTTTTGGATGGAAAAGGGTACGAAGTAGTTACCGCGCTGAGTGGGGATGAAGCTATTGACATTGTAAGAGAAGACAAAGGAATTAATGCGGTATTGCTGGATGAGAATATGCCGGGCATTTCGGGCCTGGAGACCTTATTAAAAATTAAGCAGCTTAATTCAGACCTGCCGGTGATAATGATCACCAAAAGTGAAGAAGAGCATATAATGGATGATGCGATCGGTGGGAAGATTGCCGATTATCTTATTAAACCTGTTAATCCAAACCAGATCCTGCTTTCTTTAAAAAAAGCGCTTGATAACAGACGTCTTGTAAGCGAAAAAACAAATACAGATTACCGCAAAGAGTTCGGACAAATAGGTGTTTCCATTAATGATAAGCTTAGCTGGGAAGAATGGGCTGATCTCTATAAAAAAATTATTTACTGGGAACTTGAAATGGATAAGCTCCAGGACAAGAGTATGCTCGATGTTTTAAAGATGCAGAAGTCCGATGCCAACAACCAGTTCTTCAAGTTCATAGAAAGGCATTATGTTGGTTGGCTAAGTGGAAAGGATCCTAATCCACCTATCATGAGCCATACGCTAATAAAGAACCGCTTTTTACAAGAATTGGGCAACGGTCCTGAGCCTGTGTTTTTTATCCTTATCGATAATTTGCGGTTTGACCAATGGAAAATTATTCAGCCGCTTATCCAGGAATATTATAAGGTTGATAAAGAGGAATCTTATTTCAGTATTTTGCCAACGGCGACACAATATGCCCGGAATGCCATTTTTAGCGGACTAATGCCAAGTGAGATCGAGAAACGTTTTCCTGATCAATGGCTCAATGATGAAGAAGAAGGTGGAAAAAATCTTCATGAAGAGGCCTTCATGCAGGCACAGATGAAGCGCCTGGGTAAGGATATTAAAATGAGTTATAACAAGATCACCAATTTTAATGCCGGTAAAAAACTGTCCGACAATATCAATAATTTGTACCAGAACAAATTAAATGTGATCGTTTATAATTTTGTAGATATGCTTAGTCATGCACGCACCGAAATGGAAGTGATCCGCGAGCTTGCTGAAAATGAAACAGCGTATAGAAGTATTACTTACAGCTGGTTCGAGCATTCTCCTTTATTTGATATCATCAAACAGCTGTCTGCCAAAAAAGTAAAGATCGTTATCACTACCGATCATGGAACAGTGCACGTGAAGGAGCCTACTAAGATACTGGGCGACAAGAACGTTAACTCTAATCTGCGCTACAAACAAGGAAAAGCCCTGGAGTATAATGCAAAAGAAGTGTTTGAGATCAAAAATCCGGCAGATGCTTTTTTACCAAAACAACATCCAAGCACGCGTTTTGTATTCGCAAGAGAAGACCGTTTTTTCGCGTACCCAAATAATTTTAACCACTATGTAAACTATTATAAAAATACGTTTCAGCACGGTGGGGTAAGTCTTGAAGAAGTTATTATTCCTTACCTTGTATTAACTGCAAAGTAGTTGTGAAATGAGTAGTTCTTAAAAAAACGTTCAAGATGCAATCCATATTGGAACTCAATATATTTGACCTAAATGATATTTCTTCTTTTGCAAAAGCAATTCTTGATTTTGCTCAGGATACAAAGATCTTTTTGTTCGATGCCCCTATGGGTGCAGGCAAAACTACGCTTATTAAAGAAATGTGTATCCAATTGGGCAGCAGCGATCATTTTAGTAGTCCCACGTATTCGATCATTAATGAGTACGATTACCCGGGTGGAAAGATCTATCATTTTGATCTTTACCGCCTGAAAAGTCAGGAAGAATTACTGGATCTTGGAATTGAAGAGCACCTGGGCTTTGGACATTACTGTTTCTTTGAGTGGCCAGAGCTTGTAGAAGATCTCATTGATGGGAACTACCTTAAAATTGACATAAAAGTGATTGAAAATAATCGTTATCTTCGCGCCTCACTTATTTAAGTTCTGCAATGCGTCATTTTTTAATGTTACTGGCTTTCGCACTGATGTTTGGAACATTATTCAGTCAGAAAGATTCTTTAAAGAGTAAAAATAAACAGTTCTATTTTTCGTGGGGCTATACACATGCCGTTTATAGTAAAAGCACGATCCATTTTAAAAATACGTCTAACAAATTTAATGAGTACAGAGGTGTTCCCGATAATTACGATTTTACCATCTATAATGTAACAGCAAGCGATCGGCCGGATCTTGATAAAATTAAAGATGTTGTTAACGTTACCATTCCCCAGTTTGTAGCCAGGGTAGGGTATATGTTCAATAACAAATGGGGCATTGAGATGAATTACGATCACACAAAATATGTAGTGGATAATTGGCAGAGAACACATATAAAAGGCCAGATTGATGGTGTGGCAGTTGACAAAGACACTACTATGAACCCTGACCGCTTTTTACACTTTGAACATACGGACGGAGCTAATTTCTGGATGCTGAATGCTGTTAGGAAAATTGAGCTGTATAAACCCACAAAAAATTTCTGTGCATCAGCAGTTTTAAAGCCGGGTGCGGGTGTTGTTTTTCCGAGAACAGATGTAACTATTTTCGGGCAGGAACTGAATAACGACTGGCATGTGGCAGGCTGGATTGCCGGTGTAGAAGGAGGATTAAGACTTGAGTTTTTTAAATACGGGCTTTTTGAACTGGTTGCTAAAGGTACCTACGCCGATTACAGGCGTTGCTTTATTCTTGGTCGTGGGAACGGAAATGCCAACCATCATTTTTTTACCGGCCAAATTACAGCCACGCTGGGTTTGAGATTTGATTCGAAGCATTAATGTTTTCTTCGGGTATCAGCCGCCTAGAGACTTACAAAGCTCTGTAGGAGCGACCTGTTATCATAAATAAACGACTCCTGCTCAAACCAAAAAAATATCCCCACACACACACGCACAAAACAAAACACTTGCAATGCCATTTGTAGTTCCAAAAGCCAGGGTTACCTTGCTCAGATCGTTTGGTTTTACGAGCGTATGCTGATAGATCAACAGTGCTATAAATCCAACCGCGCCGACAATATACAGCCAGCCAAAAAGGCCTGAGAAATAACCTTCTGCAACCAGGCATGCGGCAATGAGGTGAAAAATCTCTGACAAACGCAGCGCATTTTTTCGCCCCAAAAAAACCGGAATCGATTTTAAGTTCTGGCTTTTATCAAATTCATCGTCTTGCAGCGCATAAATAATATCAAAGCCACTTACCCATAAAAAAACGATCACACTTAACATCACGGGTATAAAAGCAAATTCTTCTGTAAGTGCAATGTAAGCGCCAATAGGTGCCAGTGCAAGGCCAGCGCCGAGAATCAAATGACACAACGGTGTAAAACGTTTAGTGTAACTATACCCTAAAATTACGAGCAGGGCCACAGGTGATAAATAAAAACAAAGCGGGTTGATAAGAAAACTACAAAGTACAAAGGCGATACAACACACAATCACCATAGTAAGCGCTGAGGTAGGAGAAATAGTTCCCGCAGGAATTTCCCGCACTGCCGTCCTCGGATTTTTCGCGTCAAATTTTCTGTCGATGTACCTGTTAAAAGCCATCGCTGCACTTCGCGCGAAGAGCATGCATAATACCACGAGAATGAGTTTTTCCCAGATGAACTGCGCTTTACCAGACTGTATAGCAAGGGAAAAACCAATCAATGCAAAAGGCAATGCAAAAATAGTGTGACTGAACTTTATCAGGGATAAATAATTACGAATTGATTTTAACATATGCTTTACAAAGATAAGGATGCTTAGAGAATGACAAACCTTAATTTATTGGAAAACCATCTACTTTTCTCGCAAGACATAAAGGGCGCGAAGTTCAACTTTACTTTGTACAAAAAAAATACGGATAATGTGGTTTACTAAGTTTTAGAAATTAACTCTCTGTGCTCATAGCGTCTCTGCGCGAAACCACTGCCTACTGCCTTACTGCAACTACTTACTTCCCCCTTCCCTGAAGTACTATAAGAATCGTATGGACCAGGATCTTAAAATCCAAGAGAAGGCTCATGTTTTCCACATACAGAATATCAAATTTCAGACGGTCGATCATTTCATCCACATTCTCGGCGTAACCAAATTTAACCTGACCCCAGCTGGTAATGCCCGGACGGATCTTGTGTAAATGTTTGTAATGTGGAGCTTTTACAACAATGCGTTCAATATAATACTTACGCTCAGGGCGTGGACCAACAAGGCTCATGTCACCGATGATCACATTAAAAAACTGAGGCATCTCATCCAGGCGCACCTTTCTTAAAAATCGACCAAAGGGTGTTACACGCGGATCGTTGGCACTGGAAAGCGAGGGGCCGTCTTTTTCTGCATCGGTGAGCATTGTTCTGTATTTAAAAATGTAAAACGGCTTTCCATGAATCCCTATCCGTTCCTGTTTAAAGAACATCGGTCCACGGGAGCCTAATCTTACAATAATGCCGATTAATAAATACAGCCAGCTGAAAAAGATAATGACAATAACAGAAACGCTCACATCAATAAACCGCTTCACGGAGATCTGCCACTCGG
>JAYSYG010000173.1:0-1994 GCA_043716685.1 Sphingobacteriaceae bacterium
TCTAAGTTTTTTGATTTTACTTTTTGGATAGTTCCAAAAAATGCCCATTGATCTGGAAAGGGAATTAAATTTTCAAGTTGGATAAAACATGTATTACCCTTCTCAACTGCCGTTTTTTGTAACGGCAACGCGATAAGATTTCCTAGGCCTATGTCCCTCGCTGATCCTGGTCAATCGCCCGTTTTCTTCCTGTAAGGTGAATTTACCCAGCCCATAAGCTTCCCTGGCCGAGCCGGTATCCTCTTTAAAATCCCATACCGCAAGCAGGCCATCCATCTTCATGATTTGTTTCAAAGAAGAAGGCAGGCGCTGAGCATAAACAACACCACTGGTAACAAGCAGTAATACAATAAGACAGGCAGGCTTCATGGCAGTTTCAATAATCTTTGTATTAAAAATAGGCATCTTTCTTTCCTGCTGACATACCCTTGTCACCAGCCGGTTGGAACTTTGATTTTGAACTTATAAAACAACCGATATGGAACAAACAATGCAAACGACCACGCAGGTGATTACTCCTGCTGAATTGCTCCGTCACTGGCAAGGCCACCGCACCCTGACAAGAAGGGTGATCGAAGCCTTTCCCGAACAGGAACTCTTCAGCTATTCCATCGGCGGTATGCGTCCCTTCGCGGCCCTGGCCATGGAACTGCTCGGTATCGGCGCGCCGGGTCTGCAGGAAATTGTGTCGGGACAAGCGGGAACACTGAACGAACATACGGACCATGGCAACAAAAAAGAAAATGTGCTGCAGCTATGGGACAAGGCTACCGAAGACATTGACCGGCTCTTCGTACAAAAACCCGTTGCGAAATTTCATGATACCATTCTCCTTTTCGGGCAGTATGAAGGAACGGTGTGGTGGTCAATTTTTTACGCGATCGACAACGAAATTCATCATCGCGGCCAGGGATACGTTTACCTCCGCGCATTGGGCATTGAACCGCCGGCTTTTTGTTGCTGGGCTAATTTTTCGGTCTGGCCATCGATGATTTGACGCTGCAGTTCAATGACCACCTGCTGTTCATTTATTTGCGCTGCCTGATTACATAATTGGTCATGCTGCCCTGCAATAACAGCGCTTAATGTTTGCCGCTCACCGGACAGTTGCGTCAGTTGCTGCTGCAATAAAACAATGAGGCTATCCTTCCCATAGCACGCGATGTTTTTTAGTAAATAAACGCCGGGTCTGTTTTGATTACTAAAAAGACATCACAAATAGCCGTAAAATGTGCATGGGGCAGAAAAATATAAAAGACTATGCAGTTTTTTTTGACTCGTGCAAATGAAGTCCGGAAAGCATATATAACAGGTGGGCTGGACTTAATTGCATAGCGGATTCGCCATCAGCAGCCAGGAAACCTAACGAACCAGATGTCAAAGAGCTTGTATATAAACAATTGAACCTGGTAGTTTAAATGAGACGCTAGTATTAAAATATATATCGTTATTTTGTTCAATCTTGCTTAACGAAAAACGATTGCTATGAATCCAAATTCGAAACCAATCTTTGGTGTATATCGCTACTATTTCAAAAGTGCTCTACTCAATCTGAAAGTAGTGGCAATGAGCAGTTCTCCTTGAATATAAATTATTGCGATTTTAAAAAATAGCACAATGACACGCTCTCCTACTCCCTTCCATTGGAGGTTTTGCTTTTTACTCAGATGATATTTACAGAATGCTTAAAACGCTTATATGAAAAAAATATGTACAAAATATCTACTCAAGCTTTATTGGTTACGAAGACCAACAAGTTCTAAATTTTTAGTTGGTTTAATTTTATTTCAAATGCTTTGTTCTACTCTGTTTGCACAAAGCATTGAAATCAAAGGAAAAGTTACTGATATGCAAGGCCCCTTATCAGGAGTAACAGTGCAGGAACAGGGATCTAGTACAGGCGTTGCTACCGATGCCGAGGGTAATTACAGTATTAAATCTTCCGGAAGCAGTGTACTTGTTTTTACTTCTATAGGTTATATACAGCAAATTAT
>JAYSYG010000174.1:0-6237 GCA_043716685.1 Sphingobacteriaceae bacterium
TTATCACTAATAGCACAAGGCTGCCAGCTTTCCTGGTAATCTCCACGTTCCTGCCTGTGACCTATTGGAGGACAAAATAAGGTTGGACCGTTTTTTTGAGTAACCGTTAACAGGGTTATTTCCGAATCAAATTTTATAAATTCTTCTACTATTACTTCCTTATAATCACCACGCGAACCTTCCATCGCATAGGTCCAGCTTTTTTCAATATCAACCTCGCTCTTCACTACACTTTGCCCCTTTCCGCTGCTGCTCATCAATGGTTTTACAACACAGGGGATGCCGATTTCGGAGATGGCCTTTTTAAATTCTTCAGGCGTTGTGGCATATTTATATTTCGCTGTTCTAAGCCCAAGCTCTTTGGAAGCCAGGTCGCGTATCGCCTTTCTATTCATGGTAAAATTCGCTGCTCTGGCACTTGGCACAATGGTTACACCTTGTTTTTCGTAGTCATAGAAACGCTCGGTTCTAATCGCTTCTATTTCTGGTACGATCAGATCAGGCTTATGCTTCGCAACAATTCTATCAAGCGCTGCTCCATCCAACATATTAATCACCTCAAATTCGTGGGCCACTTGCATAGCAGGTGCATCCGCATAACTGTCTACTGCGATCACATACTGCCCTAAACGCTGTAAGGCAATTACCACTTCTTTTCCCAGCTCGCCGCTACCCAACAGCATTACTTTCTTTTGCATCTTTAATCCTGAGCGTGTTTAATGAATTTTGTATTATAAGCTGTTCCGTTTGTTTGTATTAGTCTTATAAAATAAACGCCATCCTTTAAACCGGCGGTATTTATTGAAATAAGATTTTTGTCGTCATCACCTATCTTTTGAGACATTATGACTTTTCCTACAACATCTACAACTTCCACCAATCCGTTAACCATTTCTTTGGTGTTGACATGTACATTCACTTTATCTTTTGCTGGGTTGGGAAATACCTTTACCGGGTTTTGTTTGTTTACATTTTCAGATAGTGCCGTAGTGCTTATTCCACCAATATTTATATCATCAAGGAAAATATTGTTGCCCCCTCCGCTGGTAAAAGCAAATTTAAATCTCACTATTCCGCCTGCGTATGAATTTATAATGTTGATCTTATCCAGGCGCCAGTCATCGTCTGACCCATAAGCCGGCGTATAAGAAGTTGAAGTATTTCCAGGAATAGTATTTAAACTCCCCGAAGCCGCGCGTGAATAAATCTGCTGCCAGGTTTTTGCGCAATTATTTGAAATAGAAATTACAAGCTTATCGTAGTTGGCAGTAATTCTGTTCGCAAAATGAAGGCGGAATGTTAATGTAGGGCTTAAGATTGAAGAAAGGTCATAAGCAGGCGAGATCAGTTCATCCGTTAAAGGTGCGGTTTTACCAAAATTATTTATCATTACACAGTTTGATCCTGAATACCCTGTTGCGTATGTCAATTCCCATTTTGTCGGATCCTGATCTGTGTTTATAACAGACCAATCGGAGTTAAAATCCGTGGGTGTTTCGAAACTATCATTAAATGGAAAAAAGTAATTCGGTTTGGGAGTATCATCAAGAACCCGCACTTTGTCTATAAAAATTTCGGTTTTACCTACGCTCTGGTAATTCTTGGTTAACCCTACCGAGTAAATGCCTGCGGCAGTATATGTTACTTTTACAATACTATCTGTAAGACTCGATGCAGAGCCTCCCGGAAAACTCCAGTTACGCGAAGTTGAATTGCCTCCGTAAGAATTGTCCGTGAATTTTACCGAGTCTCCTTTACAAACCACTAATGTGCCATAAGGCAAAATGGCGGGACTAGCAGCACAGGGAACAGGATAGGTGTAAGGATTATTTGTGCCGGTCGCATTTAAATTAGAATTAGACCACAGGTTGTTGCGGCCTGAAACGCTTGAGTTTATACAGGCTGTCATGCGTGTTACCTGCCCTGCTGTAAACATATTCAGGCAAGGACCATCGGTATAGTCCATGTAATTGGTGAACATTTCTCCATTGACATTACTTCCCATACAGGAGCTGGATGTATTGTGCGGGAAAGTAGGACAGCCACTGTTGGAGGTAAGCGCCGGAGGAGTATCTGCAATCTGGTCATTGCCACAGTTAGCATCGCCCCAGATATGCCGAAGGTTAAACCAGTGACCAAGCTCATGAATAAGATACCGGCCTTTAAAATTTCCCCAGCCCGAATTACTTGCAGCAGTACCAATGTTACTGATCAGATCTCCCCGTATATTAATTCCGTCCACATTCGGAGAGCCGCCCGGAAATGTAGCGTAACCACCTCCGCCACAATCCATACTCCCGGAATAATGCATGGATTGAACGATCCAGATGTTCAGATATTTGTTACTTGGCCAATACGACAAGGCTTTAGCATCATCTTCTTCGAACGAACAATTGCTTAACGAACTGTACACCCTGTCGATTCCGTTTGTGCATTTTCCATTCGGGTCAATCGTTGCCATCCTGAATTCGACATTAAACGGAGATGCATTTGGCTTAAACGCAGAAGGGGTAAGAACGGTGTCGGGTTGAAGCCTGTTAAACTCCTGATTTAAAATAGCGATCTGATCAATGATCTGAGCGGCTGAAATATTTCCTGCGCTGGTTGTGTAAATGATATGAAATACAACGGGGATGATATAGGGTCCGGCACTGGGCCTGAGGGAAGCCATGTTGCCAATAAAATAGTTTGTTTCCTTTTCCATTTGTTCCTGGTTCTTCTTAAAAACCGGATCATTGATTAAATATTTTTGATAAACTTCATAGCTGCTGCAATTAAAAGGGTTTTGTGCGATTGCGATGCGGGTTAAAAAAACAAAAGAGAAGGCCCAGCTAAAATTTTTCATGAATGCTCGTAATTATTTATTAATACTGAATGCTTGTCGTTCCGGGATAGCTATTATGGAATATCGCGTAAAAACCATAGCCTAATGCAAGGCCTATCGTTCCTCCAATAAGGGCTTTTGTTTTTCTTTTCTGCCTGGCTACTCTTTCATAGCCAAGTATGTATGCATCACTTTCTATTGATCTCATATCACTTACGGTACTATGTTTGATTCTTATTTTTGTGATACCGCTGAGCGCCATAAACCCGTATGGTGCAATAGGTGCAAAAAAAGTTCCGGTCATTCCAGCAGCAATGCCTATTATTACAGCGGTTATTAAGGCTCCCCTGGCTTTAAATCCCTTTCTTGCATCACTTTCTCCTTTCATGAACATCCACATTTCGTCACGCGTAAATTCATTATAGATCGACGGATCCTGTACATAATAATAACGTTTATAGCCATTCGTAAACTTCACCATGTAGAGCTGATCCATTTCGTAATGTATTTTTTGTGTATGCTTTTTAGGATTCATGATAGTAACCGTACTAAACGTTGTGTCAATAACTTGTTTAGCGATTACGTGTCCATTCATTAAAAAAATGGTGTCTTGTGCTTTTTGAGAAAAAGAAAATTTTGCAGAAAGCAGTAAAAGTGTAGTAATAAAGAGCTTTTTAAGCATAAACAAATATAGTTTTTATATCCGTTTTCCGCTTATAAAAATTTAATTATTCCTTATCAATACTGCGCAAAAAATTAATAGTTTACAACCTGCTCTTCAATGCTTGCGGGAATCTCGCGGTACTCATACTGTTGATTGCGCAACTGAGGCTCAAAGCCTGCATCCCTTATAGAATCCTGTATTGTTTTATATGTAAACCTGTGAGGTGCGCCGGCTGCGCTTACAACGTTCTCTTCTATCATGATACTACCAAAGTCATTTGCTCCCGCATGCAAACATATCTGGGCAGTCGCTTTTCCTACCGTCAACCAGCTGGCCTGAATGTTCTCTATATTTGGCAGCATGATCCGGCTCAGCGCCAGCATACGTATATACTCATCGGAAGTAACATTATTTTTGACTCCTTTCACGCGTTTCAGCAAAGTGCCGTCATCCATAAATGGCCAGGGAATAAATGCGAGGAACCCTTTTGCGTGTGCAGGTTTTTGCTCCTGTACTTCGCGAATCCAAACCAGGTGTTCAAAACGCTCATAAATAGTTTCAACATGCCCAAACATCATGGTAGCACTGGTTGTAATATTTAACTGGTGAGCCGCCTTCATTACCTCGAGCCATTCACGGCCCGTACATTTTCCTTTACTGATAAGACGGCGCACCCGATCATTTAAAATTTCTGCGCCAGCCCCCGGCAAACTATCGAGACCAGCGTCAACAAGCGCTTTTAAGACTTCTGTATGCGTGCTTTTTTCCAGTTTAGTAATATGCGCAATTTCAGGGGGGCCCAGCGAGTGTAATTTAATTTGCGGAAAGTGTGACTTAATTTCTTTGAAAAGGTTTACATAAAAAGACAAGCCAAGATCAGGATGGTGTCCACCCTGAAGCAAGAGCTGATCTCCTCCGTAACGGATGGTTTCCTCGATTTTTTTCTTGTAGGTTTCTATGTCTGTTATATAAGATTCTTTATGTCCCGGTATCCTGTAGAAATTGCAAAATTTGCAATTTGCAATACATACGTTTGTAGTATTAAGGTTTCTGTCGATCTGCCAGGTTACTTTATTGGAGTCTTTTTTTTGAATTTTTCTGAGTTCGTTGGCAACAAAGACCAGATCTGCAGTTGGAGCATTTTCAAAAAGAAAAACACCTTCTTCAATACTTAAAAATTCAAATGTGAGTGCGCGGTTTAAAAGTGAATCAACTGTCATTATTCTATTATGAAACACAAATTTACCAAATGATTTGTTTGAACACCGTTAAAAAACAAAAAACCCGTCCGGCTAAGCCAGGACGGGTTCCAAAATATTAAAAAAACCTAATTAGTTTTTGATCAACTTGCTTGTTTTTACAAGTTCGCCATTTAGATCGTATGTTTTTACCAGGTAAGCTCCCTTCGGCAATTCTGCAGCATTAACAGTTGCTGAACCATGAACTGTAGTAGAAATTACAACTTGTCCTAAAGCATTGTAGATCACAACCGAGCCATCTAAAGCACTTATTTTTATTTCAGTTGTAAATGGGTTCGGGAAAACAGAAGTTTCTTCGTTTCCGCTTACATTACTTAAGCCGGCAAGATTACAAGCAACAACCGTTTTATTGATTGTAGCTTTGGTTTTACAACCTGTCGTTGCATCTGTTCCTGTTACTGTAAAATTTTTCACGCCTGTAGATACCGCAACATAATTTAAAGGGTTATCTGTAGATGTTGTTGCGCCGGTCCATGAATATGTATCCGCGCCATTCCCGGTTAAAGTAATCGTAGAGTTTATACAAACTGTACTGGTTGGTATAGACGAGGAAATTGTAACTGTTGGATTCGGGTTAACACTAAACTGTACCAAAGCAGCATCAGAACATCCATTTGCAGCCGATCCTTCAACTATTGTGAAGAATCCACCAGTAGTTGTACCACTCGGAATAGTTAAAGGATTAGTATTTCCTCCCAGTATAGTATAAGAAGCGGCTCCAGATGCAGTAATCGTAATAGAACCACCAATACACGCCATGCTTGGAGTTGCCATTGCAGTTACTGTAGGGCTTTGGTTAACATTAATTGTTATACTGCCAAAACCGTAACAAGACGATCCGTTTAATGCTCCTACGCTATAAGTAGTGGTAATATTCGGAGTCACTGTTAACACAGCGCCACTGCCAACAGGAGTTGTTCCGATTGTCCACGAATAAGAGTTTGCAGCGCTGACAGCTGTTAAAGTAGTTGCGTCACCAGAACAAATTGTTGAAGAACTTGCGCTAACGCTTACAGACAATTGAGAGCCTACCGTAACTGTTGCCGTAATGCTATTACCGCAACTAACCGTGCCAGCTGAAGGGCTGAGTGTATAAACAGTGGTTGATGCAGGCGCAACAACTATAGATGAATTGGTGCTTGATGTATTCCAGGAATAAGTAGTAGTAGGAAGCCCTCCTACTGCGGTTAGTGTAGTAGATGCTCCTGAGCAAACTGTAAAACTTTGTACAGTTGGACCACATGGAAGTGAGTATTTAACTGCATCAATGCCAACTAAACGGCTATTAGCGCCGGTAGAGCCTCCATTGTTTACAAAATATCTGAAAGCAAACCTACCGGTAACAGTGCCGGTAACTCCGGTAACCTGCATGGTGTATACTGTCCAGGCCTGAGGATAACCATTCACTGTTCCGTTGCTAACCACACTTGTAGTGTTCATTGTTAAATTTGGATTTATGTCAAAAAGAGTATTTGTAAATGAACCAACCT
>JAYSYG010000175.1:0-1988 GCA_043716685.1 Sphingobacteriaceae bacterium
CCATATTGCATGTAGCGTATTACCGGGCCTACATAGTAATTTACGGGAAATCTGAGGGATGGATAGTAGTTAAACCCAAAACCTACCTCAAATAATTTACGGTCTAAATGAATCGCGCTGTTGCCGTTATTAAAATAGATGGATTCTGTTACACTGGGACTCTGTATACCAATAGCTAGTGGAACTATAATATTGAAATTACTATTAAAAAAATCTTTCTGGTAGATAATCCCAACTTCCATATTTAAAAGGCTGAAAAAATTAAGGGAGATACTTTCCGAATACTTATAATACTTAAGAGAATCGGCTTTGCTCATCCCATAAGCCTGCCTGGGATAAGATCCTCTGGCTTGTTTGTCCGGGTTATTACTGGTTTGTGAACCTTCAGTCGGGGAGGTAGCGATGACTTCATGTTGTCCATTCTCATATATTACCAGGCTTACCTCACTTTTATTCACAACATACGTGGGTCCGTTAAGGTTGCTGAAAAGTTTATACTTTATTTCCTCTGGCGAAACTTCTGTTATTTTGACGAGTAATTTGGTATTGTCTTTTTTAAAAAGCTGGTCTTGTGCTTTTGTTATACCTGCCAGGCTTAGGAATGCTAAAATCAAAAGTTTTTTCATTTTACGGTTTTGGGTTAAGTAAAGATATTAATTTTAAGCAAATAACTACTACGAAGGAATGGATTCCTTTGACAAATGTCAAAAAAGAGAATCTACTGAAAGCAAACTCTTAAACAGACAACATAAAGCGTGTAAAATAAATTGTAAATAAATTAATTTATCCTTTTTTATTCTATAATTTTATGCCACCACAATCGGTGTGTTTAGCCACAGGTTGGCTTTTCATCCCAAAACCGGACAATAACAATTAAAGAAGAACACTATTAATACATGAAACGTTTTTTAAATTTCTTTCTCCAGGGATTAATTTTATTTATCCCTTTAATCATAACAGGATTTATTCTTGTGATCCTGTTTAATAAAATCTCCGAAATTTTTGCGTTTATTGGTTTTAGTAATTACCCGATTTTAAATATGCTCCTCGGTCTTATGGGTACTTTGGGTACAATTCTTTTGCTTGGCATCATGGCCTCGTCTTTTGTTTTTAAACAGGTGTTCAGCTTTTTTGAAGATAAACTGGAACACGCGCCGTTTATACGACATATCTATTCTCCTGTAAAAGATTTTACCAATGCTTTTGTAGGCAATAAAAAGAAGTTCAATAAGCCCGTTCTGGTAATGACAAATCCTGCTGCCGACATTGAAGAAATTGGCTTTATTACACAGGAGGACCTTAAGGATTTTAAGATCTTTGACAAAGTGGCCGTGTATTTGCCTTTTTCATATTCTTTATCCGGTAAATTAATTATTGTTCCGCGTACCCGCATCAAACCAATGGAGGCAGATTCGTCAGACGCTATGAAATTTGTGGTAAGCGGCGGAGTTACCGATGTGGATTGATTTTTTTCCACTCATGTAAATAGCAGTTTTTCCAAAAAAATAATTTTTTACATTTGACTTTTATTTTACGTAATGGCAGAAATCCTAAGGATAAATAATGTATCAAAACGCTACAGTAACCATGTTGCTTTAAACGACGTATCTCTTGCTGTCGCTGAGAAGTCAATTTTCGGTTTATTGGGACCAAACGGCGCCGGCAAAACCTCTTTGATCAGGATTATTAACCAGATCACAGGTCCTGATAAAGGTGAGGTTTTTTTTAAGGGAGAAAAACTGCAACCGCGGCATGTAGAACAGATAGGTTATCTGCCGGAAGAACGCGGGCTTTATAAAAAAATGTCGGTTGGTGACCAGGTTCTTTACCTGGCGCGCTTAAAAGGACTTAGCCGTTGGGAAGCAAAAAAGAGGATCAATTATTGGTTTTCCAAATTTGAAATGCAAGGATGGAGCAAAAAGAAGATTGAGGAACTGAGCAAGGGTATGCAGCAAAAAGTACAATTTATAGTTACGGTTATTCATGAA
>JAYSYG010000176.1:0-1988 GCA_043716685.1 Sphingobacteriaceae bacterium
TTTCGGTAGTGTTCTTAAAATTATACTGGATGGCTTCTACAAAAGCCGTATCTATTCTCGTAGGATCAAAATAGCCGGAGCCGGTCACACGTGTATCAGTATTTCCACCTCCTTTAAATCGTATAAAACCGGCATCTCTTAACGATAGGCCTACTTTACATTTGTAGTCAACGTAGTCGCAATTAGAAAGGCGTGAATTAGCGTAATATTTATCCACGTAACCTTCCATGATTTTGTAAGTAACCCCGAGATCCATGCCCAGGCCTCGTCCTGATTTCCAGCGCGACTGATTCCGTAAAACTTTTGCATTTAAGCTGCTGATGCCAAAGGAGCCATTTCCATCATTATAACTATTAAACTCAATAATATTCGCATACATAATATTTATTCCGGTAAGGTATTTAAGATTTCCCCCTACGGTAATAAGGATGTCCTGTTGACGTTTGATGATTTTACCAAAATTCACCCCGTACTCCGCCCAGCTCATGCTGCTGAATTTTGCATTCTTAAAATCCTGACCAAGCAGATCACGGTTCTCTATAGAAGTAAAGCCCTGCCCGTTTAATAACGTGCTTGCAAGTTCGTAAGACACACGACGCATATCCATTACCATGCGCACCCTGGTAAAAAAACCAATGCCATAGGTTCTTTTGCTCATTACAAAAGAGGGTCCTTCGACTGAAGCGTTGAGGTAAAGAAATTTTTTATTATCCCCTTTTGTTCTTACTGGTTCAGGAAGATTTCTGACCTGTCTTATACTAAAATCGGGCAGGTACGCAAAATTGGTTTTAGCGTAAAAATTGGCTCCTGCAAGATGCAATTGCATGTACGTTCGCGCATCAACGCTGGCCGAAGGATTAAGCTGGATGCCCGCTGTGCAATAATAATTGCTGTTTGTTATCCCAAGTCTTTCCTGGGCAGGTAGTCTGAAATGTACTGTTAAAAATGAAAAAATAAAGAAGATCGTTCTCATTATAATGGATTGGGGTACCGGGCAATAACAAAGATATAAAAATACGCTTGAAATAAAAGTATATTTTATCTAAAGAACAATGCGCTCAGCGTTTACCTGAACAAAGAAATATGTCCGTTCCTGACCACCTTTTTATCCCCGCCTTTTTCAGTGCTTTCTATCCTGAAAATATAAATGTCTTCCGGACAAAGGTTCCCCTTAAACCGGCCATCCCATCTTGCATTTAAATTAGTTGTAGAAAAAACCGTATTTCCCCAGCGGTCTGTAATTGTCATCATGTAATATGAATATTCACACTGAGCCACCGGGAAAAAATAATCGTTGCGGTTATCCTCATTTGGCGTAAAGCTGTTGGGAATCATCATTTCACATTCACACACTTTTAATTTTACTTTAATGGTATCTACTTGCACGCCGCAATTATTAATTTCCGTTTTTACCCAGTACGTTCCTTCCTTAATTGCATAAATACTCGCAGAAGTGGAACCGGTACTCCATTGGATATGCGTTCCGGGGTTTGCTTTCACACTTATGATCCTGTTCTCGTCGTTCAGACAAAAAGTGGCTTCGTTATTTACGGTAACCCCGCTGCCCTGCACTGGCCTAATATACACGGTATCCACAGTATTGCAGCTACCGTTAATAATAGCCACCCAGTATCTGCCGGGATTGTTGATCCGTATTTTCTGCGTAGTCTCAAAGGTATTCCAGAGATATTGCATTCCCGGATTTTTAGCATCCAGTACAATTGATTTTCCTTTACAGATTATGGTGTCCCTTAAAAACAATTTCGGCTTTGAGTAAATGGTTACAATACTGCTATCATATATAGGTGCCGTAAATTGCGGAGAAGTAAGTTTTATGTAATATTTTCCTGGTTTGCGCGCCCTTACGCGTTTCGTGTTTGTGATAATGCCCGATGGCGTGGTCCACGTTACAGAAGTAACATCGTCTAACTGCTGTTTGATCTCAACAAATGCACTGTCACCCTGGCAAAACCCAATAGAATCTCTCA
>JAYSYG010000177.1:0-1987 GCA_043716685.1 Sphingobacteriaceae bacterium
TATTGAAGACAGAAAACTAAAATCTACGGCAAAAAATATAGGCCGCGAGGGAGAAACCCGCATTTGTTTACCCCTTACAGAGTTAAAAGGCAAGAAAAAAACTGAATTTATTAACCAGTTGAAAAAAATTGCAAAAGAGGGGCAATTGGTCTCAGTATCAATTAGATAAAAAATAGATAATTGTGGAAAAACAGCCCTGAAAACTGTCTTTTTTTTTCGTAATTTCGCAGTCTATTAACTTTTATATTATAGAATGAACGAAATTGGAATTAAAGCAGAGAATGCTTCAGTCGCACAACTTGGCCTTTCAAATGTTGATATGGCGTACTGGAATCTTCACCCAAGCGAATTAATTGAAGAGTGTATTGTTAGAGGAGAGGGAGTTTTGACAGATGTTGGCGCTTTAGCCATTGATACCGGTGAATTTACCGGTCGTTCCCCAAAGGATAAATTCGTTGTTTATGACGAAAACACAAAAGACAGTGTTTGGTGGGGCGATGTGAACAATCGTTTTGAATCTGATAAATTTGATACCCTGCATAATCGTATGCTCGCTTATTTAGGTGGCAAGGAGATTTTTGTGCGTGATGCTTATGTATGTGCTGATCCTTCATTCCGTTTAAACATCCGCGTAGTAAACGAGCACGCCTGGAGCAACTTATTTTCCTACAATTTATTTTTACGTCCTACTGCTGATGAGATCAGGAATTTTAAGCACGACTGGGTTATTATAAATGCACCAGGTTTTAAGGCAGATCCAAAGATCGATGGAACCCGCCAGCATAATTTTGCTATTATCAATTTCACTAAAAAAACTATTTTAATTGGTGGAACGGGGTACACGGGCGAAATTAAAAAATCTATTTTCTCTGTATTAAATTACATTTTACCACACGAGAAAAAAGTATTAAGTATGCACTGCTCTGCCAACATTGGTAAAGATGGCGATACGGCTATTTTCTTTGGACTTTCGGGAACCGGTAAAACAACGTTGAGCGCTGATCCTAACCGCAAACTGATTGGTGATGATGAGCATGGCTGGAGCGATAAAGGTGTGTTTAATTTCGAAGGAGGGTGTTATGCAAAATGCGTGGACCTTACTGCTGAGAAAGAACCGCAGATCTTTAACGCTATTAAATTTGGTTCTTTATTGGAGAACATTGGTTTTCATGACGGTACAACTACAGTGGATTATGCAAACATCAGCAGAACTGAAAATACGCGAGTAAGTTATCCTGCAAGCTATATTGACAACGCCGTAACTCCGGCAGTAGGCGATATGCCAAAAAATATTTTCTTCTTAACCTGTGATGCCTTTGGTGTTTTACCGCCAATCAGTAAATTAACAACAGGGCAGGCGATGTACAACTTTATTTCGGGCTACACTGCAAAAGTTGCCGGAACTGAAATGGGAATTACAGAACCTACTACAACATTCTCTGCGTGTTTCGGGAAGGCATTTTTACCTTTGCACCCGACAAAATATGCGGAATTATTAGGCGAAAAATTAAAGAAACATAAAGTAAACGTTTGGTTATTGAACACCGGCTGGGTGGGTGGTTCTTACGGAGTTGGAAACCGTATTAAACTGTCTTATACCCGTGCTTTAATCACCGCTGCCTTAACAGGTAAGCTGGATAAAGCAGAGTATGGCAAAACCAATTTCTTTGGACTGGAATTTCCAAAAGCATGCGAAGGTATTCCTGCTGAATTAATGGATCCACGCAACAGCTGGTCAGATAAGAATGCTTACGATGAAAAAGCAAAAAACCTGGCAGAGCAATTTATTAAGAATTTCAGCCAGTATGCTTCCGCAGCGAATGAAGAAATTCTTGCAGCGGCTCCCAAAGTAGCAGTAACGGCATAATTTTTCTGAGATTTATATTTAAAGTCCTCGTTCCCAATATCGGGAGCGAGGACTTTTTTTTGGCCCATATTTAACAAGTTATGGCACATTAATTGTTGAGTGGAATTGTATAATCCAACG
>JAYSYG010000178.1:0-6221 GCA_043716685.1 Sphingobacteriaceae bacterium
AAATTCTGTTGTAAGAAAATTATTCTGTAGTGGAATTGCGCTGTGCTTGTTTTTTATAACGCGTTAAACGCATTATCCAGTAACCCAGAACAAAAACAATAAGGATCCAGATAATTACATTTGGTCCGTGGCCTAATACACGCATTCCTTTAAATATCCATTGGAAAAAATCGCCGGTTGCATAAAAAACGTCCGTCCATGTGATCATTAAGTGTTTCATATTCCTTTTTTATTAATGTCTTCTGTAAGTAATGTATTGTTTATTAGTTTTTTGCTTCGTTCACACAAACCCTTCAGAATTGTTAAATTTGCATGTTTACGGCTACAAAAATAGAAATTATTTTAAAAGAAAAAAACCGTGTTTGCAGTTCTCTTAAATAAAGGTTTCCGGGGGAGCCTGGTCTTACTGGTGGCGGTATTTCTTGTGTCCTTTCTCATAAATTATCTTTCGCCCATTAGCCTGGAGCAAGATCACTACCCCAACCTCTTTTACAACTACTTCGCACATAAAATAACCTCCAAACTAGCCATTAATGCTCTCAATTTCTTATTTATTGGTATTGGCGTGCTTTTAGTAAGTCTTATTTCTGTAAACCAGGAAATAGTAGATAAACAGAATTACTTTCCTGTATTTTTGTACTTGTTGTTCTGTGTTGTGGGTGTGAGTCCCTTCCAGATCACCTCCCAGGTATTTACCAATGTATTTGTACTTTTCTCCATTTACCGCCTGCTGGACACCTATCGTAAAGATTCTGTACTCAAACAGATCTTTGAAGCTGCATTCTGGCTGAGTGTGTCGGCATTTATAACCATTTCCAGCATTATCAGCTTCCCCCTGTTCTTTATTATCCTTCTCATTCTGCGCCCTTTTAGCTGGCGCGAATGGGTTATAGCCCTGATCGGCTTTTTTGTGCCACTATTTTTTTATGAGTGCATGGCTTACCTGAGCAATTTTAACCAGGGTTATTTGTTCGATGCAACCGAGTTGTACTTTAAATTCATGAAGGTTCCTTCCTTCAGTGAATACTATTTGCCAATGTCCATCACACTTTTTTTTCTGCTTATCATTTCCTTTTTCTACAGCCTTGTAAATGGATTCGGGAACACGGTAAAAAAACAGAAAACAAAAATCATTTTGCTCTGGTTTCTTTTCTTTTCCACGTTTGGATTCTTTTCAGGCGGAGCAAACAGTTCCAACATTATTCTGGTTTACGCCTTTCCGCTTTCTTTTTTTATCGGCGATTTTCTTTTCAATTTAAAACAGATCAAAATCACGAATACAATTCTTGCTATCCTTATTTTTTGTGTGGTGATTGTTTTGCTTGGTCAGTTTGGGGCTATTTAGCCGTATAAGAAAAGTCGCAGATTAAACAGATTAGTTTATTGAATTTAATTGTGGGTTCTTACACATTTATTTTTAAAAACAAAAAGCAACAGATTATTATTCAGATCTGTGAAATCTGCGTAATCGGTAGCAAAAAAAATTAGTGTCTTATTGCTTACTCAATGCGGTATTCAAACGATCAATCACCTCATCCTTTCCCATTAGCGCCATCATATCAAATAATTGCGGACCACCTGCAACGCCCGTGATTAGAACACGCAGTACCTGCATATCAATTTTTCCTGCTTCTTTTACAAGGTTTTCAAAGGCATCGTGAACGTTTTGCGAATTCCATTCATTGATTCCTTTAAACGTATCCAATACACGTGTAAATAAGGCCTTACTATTTTCGTTCCATTTCTTCGTCATTACTTTTTCATCGTATGAAGTTGGTGCAATAAAAATATATTTTCCGTGGTCCCAGAACTCATGCACAAACTGCACTTTTTCTTTCACCAGTATGCAGAACGCGATCATAAACGCTTCGTCCTTTTCAAAACCCTTTTCTTTGAGAATGGGTCTGAAAGCCACTGCTAACTCCGTATCCGACTTTTTGCGAAGATATTGCTGGTTAAACCATTTTGCTTTTTCAGGATCGAATTTTGCCCCGCTTTTGTGTACACGTTCAAATTCAAAAATTTTGCTTAACTCTTCTACGCTGAAAATTTCTTCGTTGTTGCCAGGATTCCATCCTAACAAAGCTAAAATATTTACAAACGCTTCCGGGTAATATCCTGTTTCTTTGTAACCTATGTATGGCGTAGCTTCGCGGGGGTCTTTCCAGCTTAACGGAAACACCGGAAAACGGGCTTCGCGCTTCGAAATTTTTCCATTGCCATCAGGATTTAAGATCAAAGGCAAATGCGCCAGTTTTGGCATGTCGTTCTCTAAACCTAAATAACGGTAAATTAAAATATGTGCAGGCGCACTCGGCAACCACTCTTCACCACGCACCGCGTGCGAAATTTCCATTTCAATATCATCCACAATATGTGCCAGGTGATACGTTGGCATACCATCGCTTTTTAATAACACTTTATCATCCACCTGGGCAGAGTTTACAGTTACCCAGCCACGAATAATATCGTTAAAACGGATCTCTTCGTTACGTGGCACTTTTAAACGCACTACATATTTTTCACCGCTCTCTAATAACCGTTTTACTTCATCTTCCGGTAAGGTTAACGAGTTGCGCATATTCTGGCGCGTTACAGCGTTGTATTGCGGTGATACCATCTTAGCGGCTTCCAGGCGCTTTCGCATCGCGTCTAATTCTTCGGAAGTATCAAAAGCATAATAAGCATGTCCGGATGCGATTAATTTATCTGCGTATGTTTTATAAATTCCTAATTCTTTGCGCTCGCTCTGGCGGTAAGGTGCGTGTTTACCATCACCAAAACCAACACCTTCGTTTGGTTCAATGCCACACCATTTTAATGCACTTACAATATATTCTTCCGCGCCTTTCACAAAGCGGGTCTGATCAGTATCCTCAATTCTCAAAATAAAATCACCACCGTGCTTTTTCGCGAACAAATAATTAAACAAAGCGGTACGCACGCCACCCATGTGCAATCCTCCCGTAGGACTGGGTGCAAATCTAACTCTAACACGTTTTTCCATAGCTTGCAAAGATAGCGTAAATGTTCTATTTTGGTAACAGATTTTATGGCAGAAAAAGATTTTTTTCAGATGGTGTACCAGGTGGTAAGGCTTATTCCCAAAGGCCGCGTAACCAGCTATGGAGCAATTGCGTCATACCTTGGCGCTAAAAGTTCGTCCCGGCTTGTAGGTTATGCTATGAACGGCGCTCACCGTATAAAACCAAAAGTACCGGCGCACCGTGTAGTTAACCGTAACGGATTACTAACTGGCAAACATCATTTTGAGACCCCTTACCAAATGCAGGAACTCCTCGAAAAAGAAAAGATTGCAGTTAAGAATGATAAAGTTATTGATTTTAAAAAGCTTTATTGGGACCCAATTAAAGAGTTAGCGATGTAGATTTAGCTTATTCTGCTGGAGTAATCTCCTGAAAATAAATGATGATGTCAATAAAACGGTTACAATTAAACTGATAAAACAGTAACCGAACTGTTTACGAAACACATTTTAAGATCTTGATCTTCGTTAGTATATATCACACTTTTGCTTTGGTGAATGGAATTTACTTTTTTTGATAGACAAAATCAGAAATGCTCTTCAATGCGCTCTCAAATCCTAACTGTCCATTGATACAAGGGTCCCAATACTGTTTGCAGGCCTCCACAGCTATCTTAAAATCGGGAAACTTATCCTCAAATTTCATTTGTACATAATATGGAAAAAACATTTTTCCCTCTTTGGCATATTGTTTCTCCACTACGTATCCTGTAGTATAAAAAATCATGTTGTGCCATAGATTAATTCCAGGTTTAATATCTTTTCCTTTGCTGAGCTCCGAGAGTTTTTCATTCACTTTGTCTATAAGAAAATGTGAGGTCTCATGAAAAACAACCTCCGCAGCAAGATCTCCCTTATTCGCTCCATGAGCACTTGCAAAGATCACGTGGCAAAAGCCATCCTTATAACTATAGGCTCCGGCCCAGGTTGCATAACAGGTAAGATCGATAATGATCTTGGAAGCTGGTAATTTGGTCTGGTAAATTCTTTCCAGTTCTGGCACCACATTTATCTCCTGCCTTAAAAGTTGTTCTTTGTTTGCGGTGATCCAGGCTTTGTTATCCGCCTCAATATCCTTCCAATATAATTTGGCAAAATAAGGCTGGAAAATTTTCACCATCTCAAATGCCTTTACCTGCCATTTATTTTTAGGGGTTGTTCCCAGTGTCAATTGATCAGAAAAATCACGCATTAAACTATCAAAGACTACATCTTTACCAGTTAACGAATCTTTATAGAACATTACCAAGGCATTCAAAGTCTTAAGATCAACAGGTTTCAAAAATTTCAATTTATCCTTAAAAGAATAATGGGCAAGAGAATCCTGGTGTACTTTTTTAAATTTACAGCCCATCGCCCTGTTGTATAAGTATAAGTGGGCATTGAGCGGCGCGTTACTTTGAAAACTGTAATATTTTGTTTCAAGTAAAATTGTTTTTTGAGAAAACAAGGCATTACTTGAAACGATGCAAACAATAAAAGAGAGCAAATACTTTTTCATTTTTTTATTTTAAAAAAGCTCCCTCTTTTCAAGGGAGCTTTTCTGTTTAATAATCTAAATTTCCGTAGTCTATTTTTTTACCTCTTAAGTATAGGATAAGTCTTAAAATTAAAATTAAGAACGGAATATACATGGCCACTTTCGGGAGATCAAAATGATTTAAAATAATCGTCGACTTACGCTTTAATCTTTCTGCAATTAAATACATAGCCGGAACTAATAACAAAGTTAAGAAGGTAGCGAAAGCCAAACCAAAGATCATTGTCCAGCTTAAAGGCCCCCAGAACACAACACTGTCGCCACCAAAAAAGATGTGCGGATTAAAATGTGTGAACAAAGTTTCGAAGTTGATGTTCAATCCTACAGCAAGTGGAATTAAACCTAATACAGCTGCTATTGCGGTTAAAATTACCGGGGTCATCCGTGTACGTCCTGCTTCCACTGTTGCTTCATACAAACTCATGCCGCCTTCTCTGGCAAACTCTGCAAACTCAACAAGAAGAATTCCATTACGCACCACAATCCCTCCTAACGCAATAATGCCAACGCCGGTCATAATGATACTCATATCCATTTTAAATAAACCTACACCTAATAAAACACCAATTATACTGAATAAAATTTCAGACAAGATGATTATTGGTTTACCAAGTGAGTTAAACAAACCCACAAGTACTAATAGCATTAACCCAATTGCAATCATCATCGCTCTTCCCAGAAAGGCCATGGTTTCTGCCTGATCTTCTTCTTGTCCGCCGAACTTTACAGTTACTTCTCCGGTTGCCTGATAATTATTTAGTACTTTCTTTACATTGCCTGCAACTTCATTCGGATTAAACCCTTCTTTTACATCACCCGATAAAGTAATTAAACGCATGTTATTTTTACGTTTGATACCCGCATAGGTATAATCATAACGGATAGTGCTTACAGCCGATAAAGGAACGCTGCGAACTACACCACCCATATTCATGTCTCGATAGGTGATTTTAAGATTACGAATAGTTTCAATATCGGTACGTTGGTCGTATTTAAAACGCAGGTTCACAGGATATTCATCGTCAACGTCTCTAAATTTAGTAGCCTCGTTTCCAAAAACAGCACTACGAATTTCCTGCGCGAGTTGTTGTGTTGACAAGCCTTCACGTTGCGCGCGTTCTCTGTCAATATCAAAAACAATTTCCGGTTTATTGCTTACAAAGTCTGATTTCAAATTATCTACTCCTTCAATTTTAGAATTAACAAGAAATTTCCGAACGTTATCCGCGTTTTTTGTAAGGGCATCAAAATCATCGCCCGATATTTCAATCGTAATAGGCTTGGCTTGTGGGGGACCAGACTGTTCTTTGTTTACAGTAATTTCAGCGCCCGGCAATTCCCAGTTTAAGGCTTGAAGTTTAGTAAGATAATCTGTCGTTGATTTTCCATGACGTTCTTCAAACTTCACAAAATTAATGGCGATCTTTCCTTTGTTTGGATATGAATTTTGATCGCCATCTTGTGGATCGGTAACACCAATGGTAACATTAGAAATCATTGATTCTACAACAAGATCGTTTTGATCTATAACCGAATACACCTTCGCCTCTACCTTGCGCATAAGAGCATTGGTAATAGCAGGATTAGTTCCTTCCGGTAATTTTACATACACGTAAACGTTATTTGGATCTCCCT
>JAYSYG010000179.1:0-1983 GCA_043716685.1 Sphingobacteriaceae bacterium
AGCCAAAGCAGCCACACGGCCGGGTTAAGGCAATTAAGAAGAAATCCTTTAAAGATCATAGCCTGTGCTGACGGGGCAATAATTGGGGCAGACTCATCCTTTTTTGGAATGGGCTGTTTAAAATGGATGGCGCCGAATACGATAAGGATAATTCCGGCGAGAATTCCCATAAAACGCTGGCTCTTTTCATCATGTATAAAATTGCTTGCCCCAAAATGAATAAGAAAAATAATCAGGATGGAAAGAACAAAATCGCTCGCAACCACACCTATTGCAAGCAGAGAGCCGGTTTTGTAGCCATGGGTAATACCCGTATTGATCAGGGCAAAAAAAGCAGGACCAAATGAAAAGGTCAGCAGGAGAACAATAACTACCGTTTGATATATTAAACTAAGGATCAAATAAAACTAATTTTATACGTTTTTAAAAAAGCCAGCCATTCGTTTAATTGTTTGCCTTTTAAAACCCGCGGAAATTTACTCTGACCGCCCAATTTGTTTTTACTGGCGAGGAAATCTATAAAGGCCTGGTTGGGAAGTACAGTAATGATCACTTCCTTGAGAGCATGTTTTCTCTCCACTGCGTAATCATCATTTAATGTTTTAAGATAATGATCCAGTTTTTCTTTTAATGCAGTCTCGTCGGTCGCTTTACCAATCCCAACATACCAGTGATGCGCAAACAAACCCTGGTAAGGAATCCCCACTACTGAATATTCGTTAATGTGAATATTCAGGTCCGCAGATACCAGCTTCACGGCTTGGTTCATATTGTCAACGCTTAAGTGTTCACCACAAAGACTTAAAAAATGTTTTGTCCTGCCCGTTACAATAACTTCGCAGCGTTTTAGATCTGTAAATTTCACCGTGTCGCCTATAAGATAACGCCATGCCCCTGCACAATTGGTAATAACAACAGCATAATCCTTATTCAACGCTACTTCCGCTATCTGAAGAGTTTCGGCTTCAGGCTTTACATTCCCGTCGTTATCAAAATTTTCTTCATTAAAAGGAATAAACTCAAAGAACATTTTATTGTCAGTGATCAGCTTCATGCCCTGCTCGGCATTCGGCCTTTCCTGGTAAGCAAGAAATCCTTCGGAGGCCATGTAGGTGTCGAGATAGATCAACTGCTTGCTGCACAGCGCGTCGATACTTTTTTTATAGGGATGAATTGCAACTCCGCCATGCACATAAATTGCCAGGTTTGGCCATACGTCGTGAATGGTGGTAACCTTGTAATGCTTAATAATGCGCTCAAACAGAATCTGGATCCATGCGGGTACCCCGCAAATAAAACCTACGTTCCATTGCCTGGCATTGTCTACAATCTCCTGCAGTTTATTCTCCCAGTTTGTAAGAGAACGAATATCCGGCCCCGGTAAGGTGAAATTCTGAAACCAGCGGGGCTGTGTGCCTGTGGTTATACCGCTGAGGTCGCCGCTAAAGTACGTGCCGTTAAAATTCAGGTTGGTGCTGCCGCCCACAAAAAGCACTTCTGTTTCGTATTGCTCTTTTGTAAAATTAAAATGTTTGGTGGAAATTATTTGTTTGAGTGTTCCTTTATGGATAGACTTTATCATGTCCTTTGTAACAGGAATGTGTTTGCTCGAAGACTCAGACGTGCCGGAACTTAAAGCAAAATAATTGATCTTCCCTGGCCAGCAGACGTTTCTTTCTCCTTTAAGTGCCCTGTGCCACCAGGCATCAAAAATACTCTGGTAATCGTAAATTGGAACAGTGTTTTGAAAGGTCTTTACCGGATCTTCCTGCAGGGCCATTTCACTAAACTTAAATTGAGTACCGAAGTCTGTAAACATAGCCTTTGTAATAAGCTTATGAAGCTGTTTTACCTGCTGGTTATATACATTTCTGCGGGCAGGAATGCGGGAGCGGATGTCGATAGCCCCTTTTATTATAGAACCAAGTATTGCCATTTTTTAATGTGAAGATTTAAGATGTACGTAAAACAATGTGACTTAAC
>JAYSYG010000180.1:0-1979 GCA_043716685.1 Sphingobacteriaceae bacterium
CCATAAATATCATCACTCACAGTAGATTTCAGGTAACGACAATTAAGAAGATCGCTTAAAACCTGTGCATTGGTAGTATTTATAGAAGCAATTGTGAGATAACTCAGCTTTTCAAGCGCTACTTCTTCAGCGTGGCACGGACCGGTGATTACCCCGATATTTTCAAGCGGAACATTGTAAATTTTGTTCAGGTACTCTCCAACAATTAAATTATGCTGGGGTACAATACCCTTTATTGCAGAAAAAATGATCTTATTTTTAAGGTCCTCTTCTTTAATTTCTGCGAATGAGTCGTGCAGAAAAGCAGAAGGAATGGCCAATACCAGGTAATCTGAATTTTTAATACAATCCTTTAAGGAAGTATAAAAAGAAATCTTATCCGTCTGGAATTCAACGGAGCTTAAATACCGTGGATTGGCTTTATACTCATTAAAATAAACGATATCCTCCTGTTTCCTTATAAACCAATTAATAGTAGTGGTATTATTAAGAAATAACTTGGCGAGAGCGGTTGCCCAACTTCCGCTACCGATCATGGCTATACGGGGAGACTTCATTAAGCTGGCTTAAATTACGTAAATTTACGGGTTGAATTTACGCAAAAATAATATCATCGTCGCTTAAATTTCCTGAGCCCATAAAACGGTTGTAAACCCGCGCCAGCGTGATCACGTCTTTTTTACAGTATTTCTCTATCTTTTTCAGATCCTTATCCTCGTAAAATGTTTTTCCTACCTGGCTTCCATCCATATCATCCTTAGGAGATGGAATTCCAAATACATGCGCCAGCAAATTGAGTGAGCTGAAATTTTTTACATCCCCGAATTTCCAGAGGTCCATCGTGTCAATGTGATTTACATTCCAGGGTTTTAGTCCCTGCAACTGAAGAGTTTTGGGAAGCGGAAGATTATTTATTAAAAACCGTCGGCACAAAAAAGGAAAGTCAAATTCCTTACCATTGTGCGCACATAATAAATGGTTTGCTGTATTAAAATGTTGTTTGAGAAGGTCTGCGAACTGCGTTAAAATTTCCATTTCATTTTCAGAAGCTATTGTCTTCACGCGGAATTTTCCCTGGTTGTAAAAACCAAGTCCAATACAGACCACTTTGGCGAACTCAGCATAAATACCAGATTTGGCGTACTGTTGTTCAGCAGTGACCTCTTTGTTGAATTGCCATTTTTTATCCCAGAGTTCACGGGTGCTCTCATTCAGATCGGCATAATTATAAATAAGAGGAACCGTTTCAATATCCAGGAAAAGGATTTTTTCAATGTCTGTTTTTGTCATAGTGTTTTGTAAGAGCACCAAATATAATGGTTTTCGCTCTTGTGAGTAATACAACTGTTCCTGCATACCGTCACTTATAACGTAATTTTAAACGGAATTTAAAAAAACTATTTATAATCAGCCGGACCGACACGGAAAGTATAAATAGGGATATTATTTTTATCCTGGTAAAAATATTCTATGGTCGTATGGTGGTCCCTCAGTTTTTTCATTTCAGCGCTTACTTTAATGTTGCTGATAATTCCCGGCCATAAAGCCCGGTAGAACTGAACCGTATCAATGCTTTGTGAAACTAAATGGATCAGGCTGTACCTGTAAACAAGTGTATTTGGCGCTTTTACTTCAATACCATCCAACCGTGTTTCTGAATCGATCATCTGCGGACATTTTTCGTTGATCTCCGTTGCGATCCGGCTTAACTCTTTCATGTGCGAAGCCTCATCGTCGCATTGTGTAAATAACACGGAGGCTAAAAACAGAAAAATGTAAAACTTTAATGTCATAATAAATTATTTACTGGCACGGTTATAAATTTCAAGGAGAGTTGCTTTTACTGTTTTGGCTACCTGCAATTCCTTCTCTATTTCTGTGGCGCTCTTATTCTCCTTTTTAGCAGTATCGAATTTTATCTGCGCAGTATTCTCTTTGCTTTCCCACGTACTCAAAATATCTTTTATGCCTTTTATTGT
>JAYSYG010000019.1:0-2558 GCA_043716685.1 Sphingobacteriaceae bacterium
CGCTGATTTGATTAAAAATTCAGTACTGAAAGTATACGAGGGCGCGCCTCATGGCTTGTTCATTACAGAAAAAGAGCGTTTGAATAAGGATTTGGTAGACTTTATAGGAACCTCTAAAACGGTGTCTACAACTGATCAGACTGATAGTCTTGCTTAAGTAAACTAAATGTAATATCATTAAATTTCAAGCTGTTGCAGGTCGCCCAATGGCTTTCTTATAAACCAGTATTAAACTATTTCACATTCAGCTTTAAAAAACTCTCGTCTTCCAAAAAGCCTTCCAGCTTGTCACCAATATGCACCTGCCCTACCCCTTCAGGCGTGCCGGTATAGATAAGGTCTCCTACTTTTAAGGTAATAAATTTAGAAACATAACTGATCACTTTGTCGAATGAAAAAATGAGGTCTTTTGAGTTCCCTATTTGTTTGGACTGGCCGTTGATCTTTAATTCGAAATTAATATTCTCCAACTTAAGATTTTCCTTTTTAATGAATTTACCAATGGGAGCGCTATTATCAAAGGCTTTGGCTTTTTCCCAGGGAAGACCTTTTTCTTTTGCTTTTGTTTGCAGATCGCGGGCGGTAAAATCTATGCCCAGACCAATTTCTTCATAATATTTATGGGCGAATTGTTCTTCAATGTGTTTTCCGGCTTTAGATATTTTTATTACAAGCTCTATTTCATGATGAAGATCTGTTGTGAAATCGGGATGGTAAAAATCTTCTTCTTTTAATAGGGCCGTATCTGGCTTCATAAAAAATACAGGTTCTGTGGGTACTTCGTTTTTAAGTTCTTTGGCGTGTTCAGCGTAATTACGGCCTATGCAGATTATTTTCATATTTTTCTAAATTATTTTACTCTCCCTTACTTTTTTCCTTGATAAAAAAAGTAACAAAAAAATCAAGGCGATTTGCCAACCTAAATTTTTTGCATTAACGCTCAAATGTTGAACCCAAATGTAAAAAAATTCGGGTTCACACCAAATCGCCATTCGCCACCGCACTATCCAAGACGTAAGCAAGCTGGCCATTTTACTTGTTATACCAAAAGATTTAGATAAAAAGGTAGATAAATTCTAACCGTAAATATAAAGTAAAATACAATGATAAATTGGTACATTTGTTACTCATTTATGGAAAATAATTTTGACATTATTATTGTGGGTGGAGGTATTGTTGGCCTTGCTACGGCTTACAAACTTACCTTGCAACATCCCGATAAAAAAGTATTGGTTCTTGAAAAAGAAAAAGAAGTTGCTGCTCATCAAACAGGTCATAACAGTGGAGTTATACACAGTGGAATTTACTACAAGCCCGGATCTTACAAAGCTATAAACTGTGTTGCTGGTCGCCGTGAATTGGTTCAGTTTGCCAAGGATTATCATATACAACATGATATCTGCGGGAAAATAATTGTTGCCACAGAAGAAAGCGAGCTAGCGCACATGAATAAAGTTTACAATAACGGTATCGCAAACGGTGTTGAAGATATTGAGATCATTGATTCAAAACGGATAAAAGAAATTGAACCGCATTGCGAGGGCATCTCCGGACTTTGGGTTGGCTGTACTGGTATTATTGATTACACGGATGTTGCCAGAAAATATGTAGAGTTAATTCACGCCAAAAATAACGGCAGCAAAGTTTTAACATCACACAAAGTAACAGGGTTTGAAAAAAATTCATCGAGTACTGTTGTTATTACTGAAAAAGGAAAATTTACCGGTAATTATATTGTTACAACAGGAGGTTTACAAGCAGACAGACTTACCAAAAAAGAAGGAGCCAAAACGGATTCCGCAATTGTAGGGTTTAGAGGCGACTACTACGATTTAAGTGAGAAAGGATTAAGTAAAGTGAAGAATCTTATTTATCCGGTGCCTAATCCGAAATTTCCTTTTTTAGGTGTTCACTTTACGCGTATGATTAAAGGCGGCACTGAATGCGGCCCTAACGCTGTGTTTGTTTTTGACCGGGAAGGATATACTAAAACTGCTTTTAGTTTGAAAGATACCGTAGATGCTTTTGCGTACAAAGGCACCTGGAAATTTTTCGGAAAACACTGGCAATTTGGATTGGATGAATACAGAGGAGCTTTTAGCAAAACATATTTTTTAAATCGTTTACGCAAATTAATTCCAGATTTACAAATGGATGATATTGTGCCTGCACGTTGCGGTATTCGCGCCATGGCCCTGGGTCCTGACGGAGAGATGCTGGACGATTTTAAAATTGAAAAACACGGAAATGCCATGCACGTGATCAATAGTCCCAGTCCTGCCGCAACAGCAAGTCTGGCTTATGGAAACGAGATTGCATTAATGGCGACTGAGTATTTTAATCTTAAATAAAATAAGCCATAGATTGCACGTATTATACAAATCTTCAAGCTTAGTCGGAAATATTAACCATCTTAATCTGTGGCACCAGCAAAATCTGTGGCAGAAATACTAGGAATTAAAGGGAATTCTTTATATTTATAACGCAAATGAGTAATAAAAATTTAAGGGGAACAGGTGTGGCAATTGTAACACCGTTCGATAAAAAAGGAACTGTAG
>JAYSYG010000181.1:0-1977 GCA_043716685.1 Sphingobacteriaceae bacterium
ATCACTGTTTCCTGGTAAATATCTTGGGCCGCTTCTTCAGTACCGCTATTGTTTACAATAAATTTAAGAACGATGTTATAATGCTTTCTGTACAAGGCACTGAGTATCTCATTATTGCCGCTGCGCAAACCATCAACAAACTGATCATCGGTAAACTGCGGTTTGGTTTTAGACATACATGCCTTGTTTGGATTAATACTTTATTTTGATAAAGGTAACCTGTTTTTAAGTAAAATTTTATTTTTCGCACCAATTTCGCCTCTAATTCGTCACGGCCAACACGAATTATCACGAAGAATTATGGCCAATTTGTAAAGCTTTTCCGAACCATTAAATATAGGTACCCTCAAAAAAGCGAAAATATAAATACTTGATTTTCAATTATTTATTAAATATTTTCAAATTTTCTTTTTTTTTTGGGTTACTATTTTCAAATTCAGGTATAAATGTAAAATTAATAATCAATTTAAAATTTTAAACTAAATGAAAAAAGTATTGTCAATTATCGCTGTAGCTGTAGTAGCTACTTTCGTAGCATGTGGTCCTTCAGCTGAAGAAAAAGCTAAAATGGAAGAAAGAGCAAAATTCATCCAGGATTCAATTGCTGCATCTATAAGCGAATCAATGTCAACTCCAGAAGCTGCTGCTGATACAACTGCACCAGCTGCTACTGCAACTGAAACTACTGCACCAGCTGCAGACGCTCACGCACACTAAGAATTTGTGTTTAGTTAGTTAGCTGATTAGCCCCAAAGCAAAATGCTTTGGGGCTTTTCTGTTTTTTGATTAGCTTTGTTTTCCATTAATTACGTTACGTTTATTATGAAACAACTATTTTTATCAATTGCTTTTACTCTTACCCTGATATTAACTTCCTGCGGGCCTGCTGCCGAAAACAGGCAGGCAATGCATGAGCGTGCCAAGGTTTTCCAGGATTCGATCGCAAATATGATCCGTATTTCAATGGCTGAAGCAGAAGCTCCTTCCAGAGGGGTTATGGTTCCGGCTCCAGCAGCTACACAGGTAGCTATACCAGCAGGCGCATCGGCTCCCGTACCAACAGTTGCGCCAAGGAAATAAGGGAAGATCTCTTCCTTTAACACTAACATTTGAAACTCACCATGGAAATTACGGTTCAAAAAGTACTCGATGCTTTAAAATATGTGGACGATCCGGATCTTAAAAAAGATCTGGTCACCCTTAATATGATTAAGGATGTGGCAGTTGATGGAAAGAATATTTCCTTTACAGTTGTTCTTACTACTCCTGCCTGCCCTATGAAGGACATGATCCACAATGCCTGCATGAATGCAATTCTGCACTATGTCGATAAAGAGGCAAAAGTAAAGATCAATATGACATCCAATGTAACTACAAAAAAAGAAAAGGATGAAACAACACTTCGTGACGTGAAAAATATTATTGCTGTTGCGAGTGGAAAAGGTGGTGTTGGAAAAAGTACTGTGGCAGCGAATCTTGCGGTAGGTCTTGCCAGGCAAGGCGCGAAGGTAGGGTTAGTGGATGCAGATATTTATGGACCTTCACAACACATTATGTTTGGTGTGCAGGGAGAAGGACCAGGGTCGGTGGATTTTAACGGCCAGAAAAAAATGTCGCCGGTTTTAAGCCATGGTGTTAAATTAAATTCCATTGGGTTTTTAGCCGGACCTAACCAGCCTATTGCTTTGCGTGGACCCATGGCTACAAAGGCTTTATCACAATTGTTTTATGAAACCGTTTGGGGAGAATTGGATTACCTCATCGTTGACCTTCCTCCCGGAACCGGAGATATTCAAATAAGCTTATGCAGTCAGGTTCCCGTTACAGGGGCGGTAGTGGTTTGTACTCCACAGGATGTAGCAATTTCAGATGCACGCAAAGGAATTGCTTTGTTTCAGTTGCCGCAGGTAAACGTTCCCATTCTTGGTCTTGTAGAAAACATGGCCTGGTTTACGCCAGAAGAATTGCCGGAAAACA
>JAYSYG010000182.1:0-1977 GCA_043716685.1 Sphingobacteriaceae bacterium
ATATCATATAATTACTCTTGGATTTCTTATTGTTCAGGCTGATCATCTGATAACGCCCGGATCGTTTTCTTCGCAGCTGCCAATCGTATTTGTTTATTCTTCTCTACCAATGTAGCCGTTGCCCATTTTTCTATTTTGTGATGAAGCGGAACTAATAAAGCCGCAATACAAACCAATGCCAGCAACATCAGTACAGGGGAGTGGTTTGTTATCCGTTCTAAAAAAGGATGCAGCAATAAATTTAAAAATTCAAATACAATTAATAAAGCTACAACGCCAAAAAATTCTATCAGTTTTGTATTGGTGATAAAACTGCGGCTGAGCAATAAAAAGCTAATGAAGAATGTGATTATACTAAAAGCGATTAAAGCGAATTGAATATTTTGTTGTCTTTCTTCTTCTGTTTTTATTTTTTCTGTTTCTATTTCCTGCTGCCGCAATTGCTCCCGAAAACTCATGGCCTCCAGATTTCTTGTTTTATCCGTGCTGAAAAGAGAATCTTTTGCCGTCATTACGAGGCGGAAGTATTTATTTACGCTGTCTTGTTTTTTTGTTTCTTCAAAAATTTTATACAGATATTTATAAGAGCGCAAAGTTTGCTCTTTATAACCTAAAGGGTCTGATAACTGAATGGACAGATATGCATAGTAGATTACACTATCATATTGTTTTTTACCAAGAAATGCCTGGGCAAAATCATTGTTCACATAGAGAATACCAAATTTGTTCTGATTGTTCTTTTGCGTTAAATAATATTCCATAGATTTTCGCAAAAAAGGTATGGCAATATCATACTCTTTAAATGCCATATAATTTTCGGCTAAAGTGCTCAGTGATACACCAAGATGGGCATAATCTTTCATCTCCTTATCCAGGTTAACAGACTTTTGAGCATAAAGCAATCCTGAATCAGGTATTGATGCAAGTGCATAAGCAACACCTAAATCATTATACGCGTTTGATAAATTAGTATCTGCAACAAGGGCTTGCGCCAGGGGAATAATTTTTTTTAAATATTTAAAAGCTTCTTCATAATTTTTAGTGAATATATAGGCTATCCCTGCTACATGGTTTGATGCCATAATTCCATAGTTGTCTTTACGTTTTTCAAAACGGGATAAAACAGAAAGTGCCATGTTCAATGAAGTGGAATAATCAGCTTTGAAAGCCAACACATTTGCAATAAATAATTCCGTATAATCTGCACCAACAATATCGTTTTGTTTCTTAAACCATGAAAGCAGATCCAGGGCATGCTCAGTTGCAATGCTATCGGCAGTAGAAGCCCTTCCAAGGTGCAAATCTAAACATCGTCCTTTTTGTTCATCAGTTTTTGCTGCGTTGTATTTAGCTTTAATACTATCCGGCAAAGGTTGACTATGGGCAAATGTTACAACACCCCAAAATAAAATACAGATAATGATTTGTTTCATAAGCAGTTATTTGTTTTCTTTCTTTTCCAATTCCTCATCCGATAGCAATCGGATCGTTTTCTTTGCTGCGGCCAGCCTTATCTTTTTATTCTTCTCCACCAACTTTGCAGTAGCCCAATGCTCTACTTTGTGATGCAATGGCACCAACAAGGCAGCAATACACACCAATGCCAGTAACATCAGTACAGGGGAGTGGTTTGTTACCCGTTCTAAAAAAGGATGCAGCAGTAAATTTAAAAATTCAAATACAATTAATAAAGCAACCACACCAAAAACCTCTATCAGTTTTGTATTGGTGATAAAGCTGCGGCTGAGGAGTAAATATAATGTGAGTAAAATAATAATGCCAAGAGCAATTAATGCAAATTGGATGTTTTGATTACGTTCCTTTTCATTCAGTATTTTTTGTTCTGCTGCTGTTTTTTCTCTTTCCTTTTGCTCAAGAAATAAGCTTTGTAACTGTCCTGATTTTTGAAGGTTGAACAAACTGTCTGTTGCTGCTTTTGCAGTTTGTAAATATTTAATGCTGGCTTTATCATCTGTT
>JAYSYG010000183.1:0-6196 GCA_043716685.1 Sphingobacteriaceae bacterium
GTTTAACGTTTAAATGTATTCATTCGTCGGCCTCAGCAGGCGACTCGGCGATTTTAATATTCGGTACATTTTCACTTCTTATTGATTTAACACAGGGCCGTTACTTTTAAGACATATTCTTTGTTTATGTTAGATACTCTGAGGTTCCGCCTCTTATTAATTTTAGTTTTGTTCTCTGCCTGTACTATTACAGTTACTGTGATCTCCTTCCGCTATTTTGTTAAAAGCAAGGATTCTGTATCAGAAGTTACACAGCGTATTGAAAGCACTCAGAATCTTTTACTGAAGGATATCAATGTGATGCATAATTTTTTCGAGAACGAAACTATTAATCCTTCTTTTTTTGCTACTGGGAAAAGCCTGCTTCTTGAAACGCATATGACACTTTGTAAAAACATTAATAAATCACTCGATGAATTGTATGAACTACAAAGAATAAATCATTTTGAGTTGAATGATTCCCTCATGAACTTTAAAGTTACCTTCAATAAATACGATAAACTTGCCAATGATATGGTATCAAATATTTTATTAAGAGGGTTTAAAGATTATGGAACGGAAGGAAGGATGCGGAAACACGCACATGCCCTGGAGGAATATGAAAAGGAAATAGGACTTATAAATATTTTGCAATTAAGAAGGCATGAGAAGGATTTTATTATCAGGCAGGAAGACCAATACGTTGCACTGCATTTAGCATTGATTAGTTACCTGCAAACTGCTTTGACAGAAAATAAGAATATCGGGGATATTCAAAAACAGGAGATTGCGATTGTCCTCAGTAAATATTCTGCAGGTTTTAAAACTCTTGTGCATTATGAGAGAAAACTTGGATTAAAAAACGGTTCGGGACTTAAAAAGCAAATTGATGGGCTTTCTGAAAAGTTGGAGACTGCTTTATCTTCAATGGTTGAGGTTTCGAAGCTTAAAGAAGTAATAATTCTTAACCATATCAAGCTGGCATATGTTATAGCGGGCCTTTTATTTCTTCTTATCAGTTTTATTTTTGCGGGCATCATTTCAAAAAAGGCGGTTAAATCTATCACCTATTTGAAAGATAAGATAGATGAATTTGTAACGAGTGGTTTTTCGAAGCGCACTATTTTACCGATTACCGATTCCACTAATGAAATTGACATGCTGAGTACCAATTTCAGTATTATGGAGCAACACATTGTAGATCAGATGAATTCTCTGAAGCAAACAAATAAGGACCTTGAGATGCTTTTTTACGCAACATCGCACGACATGCAACTGCCGCTGCTAGAGGTGAAAAATCTTACCGAATCTGCTATAACAGAAGTTTCCGATCCCAGGTCGCAGGAGTATTTTTCAAAAGTAAATGCTTCGTGGGAGCAACTTATAAATATTATTGATGAGTTGGGAATTATAACCAATGTCAGGAACGTAGAAATAAAACCGGAACTTATCAATCCTGAAAATCTTATCCGTTCCATTTTTTCTGAGTTCCGCTCTATGGACTGCTTTGATACAATTATTTTCTCCCTGGACATTAAGCTGGAAACAAAATTTTATTCCTCCGTAAGTCTTTTAAAAATAATATTCAGAAATCTTATTGAGAATGCAATAAAGTATTCAGCCAAACGCACAAGCTTTAGCTTTTTAAAGATCACGATAAGTAATGAAAATACTGAACTGATAAAGGTTATGGTGTCTGATAATGGTATCGGAATTAAGAAGGAATTCCAGGAAAAGATTTTTGATATGTTTTACAGGGGTACGCACTACACGAGCGGCACTGGCCTGGGCCTTTACATCGTTAAAAACTCACTTGAAAAGATCGACGGAGCAATCAGCGTTTATAGTGAAGAAGGTATGGGTACCACTTTTACATTACTGATCCCCAACACTTATAAGGAGAAGAATACCAAAGAAAAAATTATTCACAAAAGAGGAATTGGAGAGCTTCAAAGAGTAATCAACTGATCTCTTTAAATCCCGGGATTAACCAGGACGGCTTTTTAGTTCTCAGGGTATTTTAATTTACAGGATTCTACGCAAGATATTTACTGACAGCAATCCTCTTAACCGTTACCGTTTGCTGTTCAAACGCAATTTTGTCATTTTCTGTTTTATAGACGCAGATTTTGTTTACATGTATCCTGCCCTTGTTTTGTACAATGGCTTCAATATCCACTACAAACGAAAAATAATTCCCGCTTATAACTGGATCTGATACATAGAGATCGTAAATACATTCAGCACTGGCAAGCCATTCGCGTTCCTTAGCCAAAAGAAGAGCTTTGCCAGCGCTTCTTACCAGGCGGAAATCTTTCCATTCCACCTGTATAACGGTATCTGAAAAAAACTCGGAGAAGGCATCCAGGGTTTTACCCTGGCGATAAAGATGGATAAATTTTTTGGCTAGTATTTCTGTAGATAAAGCGTCTGTTTCTGTTTCAAGGTAATCAGTTTTCATGATGGGTTTGTACATTAAGTTTGTAGCAAAGTTATCCCGCCTTTATTACACCAGTTTAAAGTGTACTTTAAAAAAGAGTTAATTAAAAATCTTAAAATATCGGTTCTTTAAATTCCTGCCAGCTTAAAATAATCAACAAACTTCTTTCTGAGATCATTTTTCAACGCTTGCCCCAAGACCATTACCATTACAGGAAGTATAAATGTGAAGATAAGACCAATAACTAATCTTTCGCGCCAGTTGTCTTTCGTTTTAAATATCGTTGTATACAAAGTAAGGAGTCCGAAAATTCTGTGCCGTCTTTTGTAACCCAGTCGTAAAAATATTGGCTGTCATTACTATAAAATCAAAGATCTTCTCGTTGGAAGTTTGATCAAAGATCTCAAAGTGGATAATATCATATTTAGGAGCGCTGCAATATGTTTCTGTCAATTCAAGCCTGTAAAACCCGCTAGGAGAAAAAATAACCTCAGAATCCGCCTTCGTTCCAGGTCAATTACCAGATCCTTTTTAATATCGTTCCGTATTTTGTCTATAATATTCATTGTCTAGAGTTTGTGCCTGCTATTAAAGAATCTTACGCTCAGGTAGATAAGCCGCCACACAAGAAAGAAAGACAGTAATAATGTCACTATCCCAGCAATACTGCCTGCACCATATGTAATAAGTATTACAAGAAAAACAGGGAAGGCGAAGAATATTGAAAAAGCTCCGGGAATATGGTTTAATAGCAGATAACACGCCAGGACATAGAGGAGCAGGAAGAAAATGCTGAGTTGTATATCTTGTTTTTTGTCTGACATAATTAAAGATTTCTCTATGAAAGAAATCATAAATTTGTTACCGGTTAAAGTAACGGGCTAGCTTTTTTTCAACCATTCCGTCCCTTCTTCGAGGCTATCGAAAAAATGGATCCAGAGCTTTTCCTTATCTACTTTATAGGATATATTCTCTACTGCAATTTTATTGAAGTATGAAATAGGAGTAATAATGGCGGCCTTTTTAAATCCAAATTTGATGGCCCTGGGCAGAAAATTAGTTTCCATCCATTGCTGGTCTTCCATACCTATTATGGTCATATTCCTGACATCCGCCAGTACTTTTGCACATTTACTCTGAATAAGTGGATTCAGCATCAATTCAGTTCCTTCACGAAACTGGCCACTTGTTGCATACCCGTTCCATTCCATTATAACGGTATTCAAAGTTTCATTAAAATGGATGTCATACGTTTTTTCTAAAGTACTCATATAAGAAGATGTTAGTACATTAAAATTAGTCATTCTCGTTAAATTAGAATATTCTTTTTCGCTACTGATCTAAAAGATTTCGGATCTGTGGCTTCTTTCACCTGGAAGTATAAATTCTTTCTAAAGAAATTGGCACTGATAATCAGATAATTACAAGTGTGCAACCTAATTGAATGTTTTTGCAACAAGGTCGAACGTGCAATTTTGTATTCTGACATTCCTTTGTACTCATAACAAAAACAAAATGAAAATGAAAAAAACACTCGTATCCAGTATTCTTGCTTTAGCATTAACATTCACGCTCAGCGAATGTAAAAAAGACAAAAAAACCGAATCCAGCGAAACAGGTTCAGGCGGCCCTTCCAATTCTTCCGCCAAATACGCTCTGGTAATTGACGACGGCGCTCAATCTATGGAAGTTGGAAAATCTATTTCCTTCGATGCCCACCTTGTATCCTCTACAGGGGCTGTTATTAAACCGGGTTCTGTAACCTGGAGTAGTGATATCGGTGGCATTTCCGGTAATATATTTTCATTAACCACCGTTACTGTTGGAATTATTTCGGCCTCCGTTCAATACGAGGGAGTAACCTATACGTCTGCGGTTCCGGTTAATGTGCAGCCTGAGAAAAGCACACAGCTTTTTGCCGTTATTCCTTCGGCAATTATCTGGGCAACAAATTCCGGCCCCATTCAATTAAACACAGTGTATATGGGGGGAAGCGCAACCTATATTTTTAGTTCTGATAATTCTTCCATCGCATCGGTATCAGGTTCAGGAGAAGTTACCTTTAACGCCACAGGAAATACTGTTATAAGGGTAAAGGCAACAATTAGCGGTCAGCAGTCAGAAATTGTTGTGCCGGTACTTGTTGTGGGTGAGCCGACAGTGCCGCTTCCGGTGACCAAAGTAGTTGTTTCTCCGCCATTGGGCGAATTATTCAGGGGAGAAACCTTGCAATTAAATGCAAAGGCATATAACAGCAAAGGAGAAGATGTTACGAGTACAGTAACATTTAATTATGAAATAATTCCAAAAGAAGAAGGAGACGAAGTTCAGCCGGTAATAGCTGCAAGTGTTAATGGTTCTGGTCTCGTAAAAGCTTTAACAATTGGTGGCGCGTACGTGAAGGCTACTACAAATGGTATTATGGGCCAGGCAGAGATCATAGTAAATCCTGACACGGTGATTACCGTTAGTCCTTTCTTTGTAACCCTGGGTATGGATTACTCCGTGTTTCCACCGGTGCAAAATCCTGATAACGCAACCTTTACAGCCACTACTCAAAAAGTTGACCGTGCAAAATACAGGAATCACAATCCGAATTTTTTAACCACTATTCCAAATCCTTCAGATCTGAAATGGGAGTTGCCAACAACAGGCATTCCGCAAATTGATGATGCATTTAAAGTTGTGACCTTAAGCAATACAAGCAACACCAGTGCAAAAGTAACCGCAATTCCAGGTAAAATGGGTTCTACGTTTATTGTCGCGTATACCGATCTGTATGGTGGAGGCGCGGGCATTATGGTTAATCCATAAGCACGTAGTTCCTTTTTCTGAAAATAAAAATGGAGGAACTTCTTCCATTTTTATTTTTAAAAGTGGATAGCCGTTTTGAATATCGGATTTTTTTGAGTGCAGTTTCAACAACCCGTTGGCGTTCGACCTGAACTTCAGCACGAGCAGTTGGAGGTTCAAGATGAAATCTCAGCTTAAATAAGCGCCGCTTGACGGGAAGGATCTTCAACTTTTTTGACTGTGATCTACTTTTTCCAGCCCTTTCTTAGCTGTATATAAATTTCTATATTGTGCTGTAGTTCTTTAAAATTAAAACAAATAACGCTCGCATGTTATCTAAAAATAAATTAATGAAGGGTCTCTTCCTGTTTTTACTACTAACGTTTGTAACACCCGGATTTTCTATTCCGGAAGATACACTGGTGATAAAAATAAATAAAGCTTCCGGCATTCAGAAGGCCAGGTTACTTAACCGTTTATCCCACATACTGAAACCGTTTAAACCTGATACAGCTATAGTCCTGGCACGACAGGCAGAAGCGCTGGCATCAGAATTTTCAAATGATACGGTTAAGACGGACGCGTATGCAAGTATTGCAGAATGTTATACTTATCTCGCTAATTATGCAGAAGCAACGGCATATTATTTTAAAGCTATTAAGTTTGTAGAAAAGATCAATCACCGGAAAAAAATGGCCAGTTATTATAACGGACTTGCCATTGTTTTTTACCAGATGGGCGATTTTGAGAAATCTATAGTATTCCTGAAAAAGGCGGCTGAGATCAAGCTGCAGGATAAGGATTATTTATATTACGCTACCATCAATGCCAATATTGCAGGCGTGTTACAACGATTGGGACGTTTTAAGGAAGCCATTGCGATACTCAGAATTTCGGAGCCAAAGGTAAAGGAGTTTAACAACGTCGAGATCCTGGCCAATATTTATAATTCCATTGGCAGTATTTATCAGCTGGAATTTAAAG
>JAYSYG010000184.1:0-6194 GCA_043716685.1 Sphingobacteriaceae bacterium
CCATCCTGGTAGACACTTGCAAAACAGTATTGGTTGTTCACCATAAACGGATTATGCGGTGTGGTATTGGTAAACTGGTTAATGGTTGCAAGCACCTGGATATTTGAAAGGTTGGTGACATTTGCGACTTTGATCGGCAATCCCGAAGGTACTTCATCCATAAACACCAGCGTTTGGCCATTCGGCGTTAAAGCGCTGCTGTGGTTATAACCGGAGTAAAGGTATGTTGTTAATGCACCTAAAAGACTAAACGTATTGTTGGCCATGAGTTTGTAAATATAAAGACCCTGATTTCCACAAGAAGCATATACAGTATCGTTGCGCACATACATATCGTGTACGTGATTAATAAGCGGGTAATCCTGGTCGAGCCTGCGGATAAGGATAGGGCTTACCGGATTAGCAAGGCTGTAAACATTCATGCTTGAAAAATTGTTACCAAGTGTTGCCGAGCCAATATATAGTTTATCCTGGTTGATATAAAGTGTGTGTCCCCTTGCAAAAAGAGTCTGTCCGTCGTAAACCTTGTGCACACTATCCGGCAGGTATTGCATGTCGAAGATCTGCAGACTATTATTGCCATAATCATCGCTGATCACATACAGATAATTCCTGTAGGATTTTGCCTCACGCCAGGTGCAGCCCGATCTTCTGCCTGCCCTGTAAGCTGATACAGAAGGTGTAGCAGGAGCAGTAACATCTATCCAATACGTACCCTTGTGAGAGCAGGCGATTGCATATTCTTTGTTTTTTGAAGGTTGGTACCAGCCCCAGCAGCCTGAATATTTCATACTGTCCGGGTTAAACGTTGTTTCCGGATCGAGCTTGCTGATAAGTGTGAAATTCGATGCAGCGTAAGTTTGGGACCATATCCTGGCACTTGCCATCAGGATAAAAAAGAAAACTGTGATTCTTAATTTCATAGCTTGGGTTTCAATGGTTAATAATTAGTTTTTTGTTTTTAGTCATCTCATTTTCAGTAATGGAAATAAAATAAGTGCCGTTCTCAAGAGAACGAACATCCATATATTCGTTCAGTGGACCTGTAAATTGTTTTTCTGAAATTAACTGGCCCAGGATATTTTTTAAACACAGTTTGGCAGTGCTTTGTGCGTTATAATGCACCGCGATCTGGCTGGATGCAGGATTGGGATAAAAAATAAGATTGGTTTCTAGCGCCGTATTTTCTGAAATACCGACAGGATTTTTAATAGTCGTTGTATAGGCACTGCTGGCACTTAATACAAACATTCCGTTTTGCATGTCGTTCGCAATAATAATACCACTTGGTAAAAAAGGATAAGCGCCCCAGTTGCCTCTGTATGCTGAACTGCCATAATTTCCTACATTGTCACCACTCTGTGGATGCGTATCGAAATAACCTACCAGGTTGATAGCGGCGGGGTTGGAAAGATCATAAATATGAAGACCGTCCTGGTAACAAGATACGACTGCGAAATTTCCTTTGATATACGGATTGTGCGGAGTGGTTAGCGCGAGTGGGTGCCAATCTTTAACGGGTTGAATATTTCCGGGGTTCTGAACATCCACATAATGTATGGGCAGTCCTTCCGGAACTTCATCACAAAAAATAAGGTGTTTGCCATCGGGAGTTAAAAAACTTGAATGGTTAAATCCATGGCCTTGATAATTGGTGTAGGAACCCAGCTGGCTGAAGGTATTTGTAACTGTGTCGAATTTTAAAACGTATAAACCCTGCCAGGCAGCTGAAGCATAAATAGTATCGTTACGCACATACATATCATGCACATACGTTATAAGCGGAAAATCCTGCTGAAGTTTTCTTAGCAATACCGGCGCCTCAGGATTAGCGAGGCTAAAAACTGCCATAGAAGAAAAAGGAAGCGAATCCTTATTTATCATCGCCCCGATATACATTTTATCCTTATCGATCCAGATGGTGTGCCCGCGGCGAAAAAGCGTCGAATCGTTGTAAACCACGTGAAGACTGTCGGGAAGGTATTGCATGTCTACGATCTGGAAACGTTTGTTCTGGCCGTCGTCGCTCACAATGTAACAATAGTGCGTAAAGGTTTTCATTTCCCTGTAAGTACCCTGCTGTGCGCCTTGCAGAAAAGCTGAAACTGTTGGTGTTGTTGGTGCAGTAACATCTATAAAATAAGTACCGTTGCTTGTTCCGCAAATACCGTATTCTTTATTCTTTGAAGCCTGATGCCATCCCCAACAGCCTGAGTAGCGGCGTTGGTCCGTTCCTACATCCCCTATATTCGGTTGAGAGAGGCTAAGCAAATTAATATTATAGCTTTGGTAAATTTGTGAGAAAGTGGGAATTGCTGAAAATAAAAGCAGTGCAAAAAGAAATTTTTTCATGGAACGAGTCTATATACAAATATAGTTTATTTATCGTACTAAAATAACGCCGTAAGCCCAAAATGGATCTTGCCATTCCTTAAATCAAATCCATTGCTGAATTGATTGCCAAGTGCATAATTGAGAGACAGAATACCGGCCTTGGTTTCGAAATTTACGCCAGCACCAACACTTACGGGGGTATCGCTTACATAGCGGCCATTGCCGTTATTTTCGTACCAGGCTCCTTCTGCAAATAAGAGCAGGTTGGAATTCTGAGCGAAAAGAAAACGGTATTCAAGAGTAGGGATAATATAGGTGGAGGTATAAATACTTTCTTCATCAAAGCCGCGAAGTGTTTTTAAACCGCCTATCCTGAAAAGTTCATTTTTAAAAATAGTGGAATTGCCAAATACGGATGCTCCTTGCACCCCGAATTTTAAAACATTATTGCCCACAAGATGCAGATAAAAAGCAGCGCTTCCCTCAAACTGGTATTGGGTAGAACGCAGGAGCAAGCCATTGTATGCTGCTTCATTTATTTTGGTGTTTTTTTTAATGGTCCGGTTGCCTGTTTGAACATTCAGGTTGAGTGCAAAGCCTTTGCGTGGGTTGAAACGGTAATCGAGCTTTTCTAAAAAGATACCTGCGCCATAAGCGTTTGTTGAAATGTCGGCATAATCGGGAAGGGTGCTTATATAGTTTAAACCGCTTGTCGAGATCAGGCTGGTTGTGCGCTGTTTGTAAAATATTTTAAAATTATTGAGGCCGCTGAAATAGTATTGAAGTCCTATATTATTATTGATATCGATAAAGGTTGTGTCTTTACGGTATATTTTTAAGGAATAGTCTGTTCCTACCGGTGAGCCAAATAAAAAGGGATAGATGACCCGCCCACTAAAATCCTGGGTTTGTGAACGCAGGCGCCGCCACTCCAGGTCAAACGTCTCGCCATTGTGCAGTATGCCGTTTACCAGCTTAAGTTTAATATCACCGGTAACAATTGTTTTTTTTGTGTCCGCGTCCGGCAATAGGCCGATGATGCCGTCAAACTGCGAAGCGTCTTTTTTATCCAGGAATAAAATAAGTTTATTTGTACGTTCGGTGAGCTGAACCCGTTGTGTTTGTTTTTCAGTAACAAAAGGCAATTGCCTGATCTTTTGTGAAATGGTTTTCATGGTCTCTTCATTATAGGCCATGTTGGGTTTTACAGATAAATAACGGTTTAAAAAGCCCTGGCTTATTTTGGCAGTACCCACTACTTTTATCGAATCAATTTTAAAATGTTTGTTCTTTTTTACGTTTAAAACGGCAGAAAGCTGGTTGTCTTGTGCGCTTACACTATCGAGATTTACAGACACAAAAGGATACCCGTTATTTTCGTAGTAGAGAATAATTTTTTCAAGGCTCCTGGCCACTTCCCTGTAACGAAAAGGTTTATTAAAGTACAATTTCTCACTAATACCGAGCTTTGAAGCAAGTCCCGGATCAAGGTTACCCAGCCTGAGCCGGGCCGTTTTAAACAGTTCGTTCTCACTTACGAGGGCACTTACTGAAGTAGAATCGGAATAGATGGTATCGGCAGAAGCCAGTAAATAGCCTTTGTACTGGAGGGTAAGAATAATATTTTCGATCTCCTTAAACGCTTCTTTCTTATCTGCGTGTTTTTTCTTGTAATTAAGCTTTGTAACCGGACTTTTATTTTCCTTTGCTTTTATTTTAAGGGAAATAGTCTGAGCCCTTACCTGTGAAACGAAAAACAGCAGCAGAAGGAATCTAAAATATTTAAAAGTCTTTATCAATAACAATTAATGGTATACAACTAAAAAACACTATATTTATAATGCTCCAAAGTATTACAAAAATAATCAAACATGAAGAAAATCTTTTTTCTATTTATATTAAACGCCTGTGCATCACTTATTATTGCCCAGTCTGCGATTACACTCAGTAACACCAATATGCCCGGAAGCGGCGATACGCTTAGGTTTACGAATTTCCAGGTAAATACAGCCGGAAATTATACCCAAACGGGAACAAATCATACATGGGATTTTACCAATGTTACGTCTACAACAGAGGGTATGCGAAATTTTAAATATGGCTGGCAAACGCCTTACAGTGTTTTATTTGGCATTAATGGTTACGGTGAAAAGATAGCGGATACCATAGGCGCTGGTCCTTTAACCCTAACCAACTACTATAACTTTTATAAAAAACAAACCTCACCTGTTAATGCATTTATAGCGGATGGAGTAGGAATGACTTTTAGCGGTACGCCAATTCCCAGTTATTATTCAGACAAGGATGAATTATATAATTTCCCCATGACCTACCCGAAATATGACAGCACTACATTTAAATTTACCACCACAACGGCGGGAATTATCCCGATAAGTTATTCAAAAGTAGGTTACCGCGTAACCGTTGTGGACGGATGGGGAATAGTAAAAACGCCTTACGGAATAGAGAACTGCCTGCGTCTTATTACAACCCAGTATGCATCCGATTCTATCAAAAATACCATCTTTCCCTTCCCTCTTGGTTTTCCAAATTTCCAGAGAAGTTATCAATGGATGACAGTAACAAGCAAGATTCCATACGTTGAAATTACAGGCAGCCTGTTAGGTGGTAATTTTACACCTACGCAGGCAAAATACAGAGGCTATTCCAAGGAGGTAATATCTGTAGGTTTAAACGAACAAGTGTCGGAATCAGGCGTTAGTTTCTATCCAAATCCGGTAAAAGATCAATTGCATCTTGTGATGGATGGAAAGGCCGAAAGCAGTTATGAAATTTATAGTGTGGACGGAAAACGTGTCACTACGATCAACACAACTTTTACCGGAACCCATGCAGAGCTAGATGTTTCAAGCCTAGAGGCGGGAATATACCTTGTAAAAATAACCGGCGATCAAAAGGATCAGCATTTAAAATTTATTAAGGAGTAAAATAATTAAAGTATTTACTTTTTTAAATTAACTTTTATTTGATTCTGAAATAAATCTGATTATTTTCGCATGATAAAACTTTAAAATTATGTCATCAGGCCATCATAACGACGATCACCATTCTATGGAACAAAAACCAGTATCGTTTACGGTACCTTTCTTTTTAGCTACGGCGGTTATCCTGGCAATTGTTCTGTTTTTAAGTCTTTGTGATCCTAAACCGCACCATGCCGGTGTAGAGGGACACGGACACGACGGTGCATCAACAGAAGCAGCGCATCATCATGAAGCTGCCGCAACTGAGCATCATGGAGATGAACATTCAGCTGGCACAGAAGAAAAGAAAGACTCGATGAGTGTTGAAACAACTGTTCCGGATGCGGAGCCGGTAAAGGAACACCACTAGTCATTTAAATAAATACTTTTTCAAAGGCCATCGTGAAAATGATGGCTTTTTTAGTGATCTTAGGTATTGTTGTTCTGCACGTGATTACCAAAAGGATCGAGCGGAAAATAATGGGTTGTTTGGATCGGTATTAAAAAGTATTGTTTTTTTTACAAAAACACTTCCTGAACGCCGTCATTTTCGCTAAGTCTCAAACAAGGGTTTTCCTCCAGTCTAGATTCTCTTCGGTCTATTCTGTCTTGTTTCCCTTAAGTCCCTCAAGTCCTGGTTTCTTTTCCAGTTGTTTTATACAGCAGCCTCTTTTTTTCTTTCGCCGATCTGTTGCCTCCACATGGCGTAGTACAAGCCTTTTTCAGCAAGAAGATCTGCGTGTTTGCCTTTTTCGATCATGTTGCCCTGTTCCAATACATAAATGGTATCGGCATGCATGATTGTTGACAAGCGGTGTGCGATAAGGATAGTGATCTGCGATTTGCTGGCGCTTAAAGCACGCATGGTTTCAGAAA
>JAYSYG010000185.1:0-1971 GCA_043716685.1 Sphingobacteriaceae bacterium
TATCAAGCACTGAAAATTTAAAAATAGTAGCGGGCATTAAAGCGCCGTCGCCCTGATTCAATCCGCCAATAATCAACTCTCCTTCATAGGTTTTAAATACAAATCCCTTTTTGCTCACTTTGGTTAATATTCCTGAACGGGTGCCTTCACTATAGGCCATACCACAAATAAAATAATAAGTCAGCCCTAAAAGGATCGCCACCAGCAAACTTATAAAAGCTATCTTCCGGAATTTATTCTTACCCGAAGGGGTTGGATGTGATGACTGATCCATTATTTAAGTTTTGTAGTTTCAGCAACATTTGTTTTGGGGCGCCACATAATTGCAACAATGATGGTAACAAAGCCAACCAGGCAAACCATTGGGGCCACTGTAATTCTTTGAGTACTGAACACCTCTTCGTTAAACACATTAGGATCTTCACTTCCACCGCCAATCATTAAAACATATCCAAGAATAATAAGTGCTATTCCAGTTATTAAAACGTAATAGTTCTTTTGTGTAAAAGTCGTTTTCATATTTAGTTTTTATTTGAGTTTAGTGCAACACGTTCTTTCTTTCAAAAAGCAGGTGTTTTTTAATACTATCCACCCTAAAATTTAAAGTTCAAATATAAGCAAAAATCACTTTATCATTTGGCTTTAACACCGTCATTTGGTGCATTAATTTTTTGTAATATTGTTAATTGAAAAAAATTATGGCAAAAGTAGCACTTATTACGGGAGTAACAGGGCAGGATGGGGCTTACCTCGCGGAATTATTATTAAATAAAGGATACATAGTACACGGCATTAAACGACGAAGTTCTATGTTTAATACCGACCGCATTGATCATCTTTACCAGGATCAGCATGAAAAAAATGTGAATTTTATTCTGCATTACGGCGATTTAACGGACAGTACCAATCTTATACGCATCGTACAGGAAGTTCAACCAGACGAAATCTATAATCTTGCGGCACAAAGCCATGTAAAAGTTAGCTTTGAAACCCCTGAATATACAGCCAATTCTGATGCTTTAGGAACATTAAGGATCCTGGAAGCTATCCGCATTCTGGGTCTGGAAAAAAAGACCCGTTTTTACCAGGCTTCTACAAGCGAATTATATGGGTTGGTGCAGGAGATCCCTCAAAAAGAAACGACACCTTTTTATCCACGCAGTCCTTATGGAGTTGCAAAACTTTATGGTTTCTGGATCACAAAAAATTACCGTGAAAGTTACGGCATGTTCGCCTGCAATGGGATACTGTTTAACCACGAGAGTCCTTTAAGAGGTGAAACCTTTGTGACCCGCAAAATTACAAGGGCCGTAGCAAAAATAAGCCTTGGTATGCAGGAAAAACTTTTTATAGGTAACATTGATTCTGAAAGAGATTGGGGACATGCGAAAGATTATGTGGAAGGCATGTGGCGCATGCTGCAGCAGGACGAGCCGGATGATTTTGTTCTTGCAACCGGTGTTAAAATAACCGTGAGAGAATTTATAAATATGGCCTTTAAAGAAGTAGGAATTATTCTGAAATGGGAAGGGAAAGCGGAAGAGGAAAAAGGAATTGACACAAAAACAGGCAAAATCCTTGTGGAGATTGACCCTAAATATTACCGTCCTGCTGAAGTAGAACTTCTTGTAGGAGATGCCACTAAAGCCAAAACACAAATGGGCTGGAAGCCGACTTACACGGTTGCAGAACTTTGTAAAGAAATGGTTCAATCGGATCTTGAGTTATTCAAACGCGATAAATACCTGATTGAAGGTGGGCACAAGGTTTTAAATCATAAAGAATAAATATTAAGCCACAGATTTCGCAGATTCTTAATAGGTGTGTTCTGCGTAATCTGTGTTATCTGCGGCTAAAACATGAATCCGAATTCGAAAATATATATCGCCGGACACCGTGGAATGGTTGGTTCGGCCATTTTAAGAAACTTACAAAAGAAGGGGTTTTCCAATTTTGTTCTCAAAACTTCGG
>JAYSYG010000186.1:0-6173 GCA_043716685.1 Sphingobacteriaceae bacterium
TCCTGTTTCATAATGTCCCTTAAAACATATACCATGTCTTCATCGCAATTAGAGCCGGGAAATACAACTACACCAAATTTCATATTTTATTTACGTTAAGGAAGATCTGATCTGCAACTTTGCTACCGGACTTTCCAGGTTTAAATTAAGGACACAAAAATATTAATTCAATTAGAATTATTCTATTTGTTTTTTTGAGAATTTGTTAAGAAAGCACTGGGCTAACCCTGAAGGATTTTGTGTTTATTCAGCCCTGATCTTAAAATTGGGGGGCTAGAAAAACAAAAAAGTCTCACGAAAACCGTAAGGCTTTGAATAAATTCTGGTCTTTTAGTGAATAAGGTTCAAATGCCCGCTCTCATTGAATAACCTGCCATCAAGGTCTTTGTAACGGATCTTATAAATATAAATACCTTCTTTTGCCACCTCGCTCTCCATTGTTCCATCCCAACCTTTGGTAACATCCTTTGTTTGATATACCTGATGACCCCAACGGTCGAATATCTGCATTTCAAATGCTTTTGAGTCTAATCCATAGGAGGTAAATACCGGAACAAAAATATCATTGATTCCGTCAAAATTAGGAGTAAAGGAGTTAGGAATGTAAATCTTAAAGTCGTTTTTAACCTCTACGAATTTACTCATCTCATCTTTACATTCATGGATGTTTGTAGCCTTTAAAGTTATTTTATAGTTACCCGGCGCCGTAAATGTGGCTTTAGCGTTAATATCGTTTGTTGAACCCTGCTGGCCTTGTACCGTCCAGGTATAACGGTTATTGTTTATAAAACTGCTTTGATTTGTCAGCGTTACTTCCGGATCTGTAAGGGTTATTTCTCCCGGCGAAATTGAAAAATCTGCTTTTGGTGCTTCGTACACCTCAATAACGTTCGGAAGAACTACCTGTGTTGTGCATCCAGCCGCTTCAGTGTCAATATACGTGAATACAACAGTATAAGTACCTGGGTGTGAAAATATGTGAGTTGCGGATAGACCTTCGTACCTGGTGCCATCTGTAATGTTCCAGATCCCTTTCCCACTATTAACACTCGGTTCGTGAAAACCTACTTCAAAAGGAGCGCAGTTGCTTGGAGGAAGGCTGCTTTGTGGTTTTACATTCGTAATATCCTTCACCCAGAAACTCACAGATTTCCTGTCCGGGCATAAGAAAGGATTGATTGATGAAGAACGTGTTTCGTAAAAAAATTCATTTTTAACATTAACAAGCGCAAGCGAAGGATCAAACATATTTGTTCCCACAAAACCGGGGCTATTGCTGCTCCAGAAGCCACCAGGGTTTGTAACCAAACTGTTGAGATTAAAAGGCAGGTGATTTTTGCAATACAGGCTATCTGGATTTTTTCCTAATCCGGCAGAAACAAAACGCTCCACAGATATTTTTGTCTGCGCACCCGCTTTACAAGGCCCTACAGAGATAGTATAATTAATGAAGTTATCTCCAATGCTTGCGAGTGCAGGATTAAAAAGACCTCCAGGACTTACCGCGCCTGGCATGGAATTTCCGAATAAGCCGCCAGCCGGACTAACCGTTAATTGCACAGGGGCAGAGCTATTACAAAATGGCCCTGCTTTTGTTATGGAAGGGGCCGCCAGAGAAAAAACGTTTACGGCAACGGTGGCCTGGTCAGGACATAGCCCGCTTGGATAGGAAGCCGTATGGTAACTCAGAATAAAATTTCCAGAGCCCGTATTATTCGGATTAAAGCTTGAACCTATGATTCCGGCACCCGTCCAGTTTCCTGTACTATTCTGTGTAAAAGGAAGCAGGTTCACAGGGGGATTGTTATTACATTGGTCCGAAATCTGGCTTACAATTTTGGCAGAAACAAAAGATTCAACCTTAATAATAGAGGTATTGCTCGCATTACATGTACTTGTTCCAATAATATACTGAACCGGATTATTTCCCAAAGGACTTAGAGAAGGCGTAAAGAGACCACCTGATGTAAGATGAGGACTTGCAACCCAATATCCAATAGCGGGAGTAACTGTTAATTGAATAGGACTACCAACAGAGCAGAAAGGGCCAGCCAAGCTGATATTAGGAGTCTGAGGATTTAAAACTTTTATTGTGATAGTGCGTGAATCGTCACACAAACCAGGAATGGGAGTTGAATGAGTTTGATAAACAACATTGTAAGTGGTGGTATTGTAAATTTGCACTTGCCCCGGCGAAAAAATATTATTGGAAACAGGAAAGGAATTGACCCATGACCCATTTGTATTCTGAACAATGCTCATAAGGTTTACAGGGTTACCCGTTTTACAAAGATCAGGGATGCCACCATTTAAAGCTGCCGTATTAAATTGAGAAAGATGAAAAGTCTGTGAAGATGATGCTACACAAGTCCCCTGTCCGGCAGTATAAACAACTGTACTGTTACCAACTACGTTTAAAGAAGGAGTCCGGATCCCTGCCGCTGATACACCAGTTGCCCCTGACCAAACCCCACCAGGTGGAGTAGCACTGAGTGCTATAGTAGGAGATGTATCACATTTTGGGGCTATAGGATTGATCGTAGGAGTAGGAGGATTAAATACTGAAACGATCAAATTGACACTCGCATTACAGACCCCTGCGATAGGAGACGAAAAAGTGTGATGGGTTAGGCTAACTGTACCGGTTTGCAAAGGTGCAGCATTAAATAAATTATTGGGTATCGCAATTCCACTTGCTGTCCATGCCCAGTAACCGGTGGTCGTATCCTGCACAATATTCATTAAATAAAAAAGGGGATCTTGCACGCAACGCAGGCCAATAGTGCTTGTCAGAGCTGGTGTATGGTACCTGGAAACATGAAGCGTTCCACTGTTACTTACAATACAGGTGCCTGCACTTACGGAATATAAAACTGTATTGGTGCCAATCGCAGCTAAGGTAGGGCTAAAGATCCCATTGGGTGCAACAGCAGGATTCGCACTCCAGGTACCGCCACCTGGGGCGGCAGTTAACTGTACAGGTGTAAACGTATTACACAATGGTTGTTGCTGGGTTATAGTCGGGGTTAATGGATTGTTTATATGTATTCCTAAGGTTTGCGTAACTGCACAGGCCGGATTAAGAGAAGGTGTTACTTTAACGCTGTAAACAATAGCAGCGGATGGAACATTAACAGGCAACAGCCCTGGTTGAATTGTAGTATTTTGTAATTGCGGGTTAAATATCAGGCCGGGAGCAACTGAAGTCCAGGAATATGTGTACAAACTTGGATTATTAGTCGTGGTTACGCTTCCAACAAGATTACCGCCCTGGCAAAGGGTGTATTGATTTGCGGTTGGAGTAAAGGTAGGATAAGCAACTACGAGTGCAGACACAGTGCGGGTAATTGGACAAATACTGTTGGTTATAAGTACGGTGTAAACCCCATTGTTGGAAGGCGAAGCACTCGGTATAGAAGGATTTTGGAGCGTACTGCTGAAACTCCCCGGGCCTGTCCAGGAATAGCTCAGCGCAGTGGAATACGTTGTGGCCAGCGTAAAGTTAAGTGGTGCACCGCTGCAAATAGGACTGTTTACAAGCGCTGTTCCTGTTGGAACGGCAGAATTAGGAGGAACCGGACCTACGTACACCGTATAATCTTCAGTTTCGCCATAGCCTCCAAGTCCGCATGGGCTTATATTGGACCCTATTGTAGCCCAAACGCACCTAACGCGCATTCTGTAAATGCCGTTAGCCTGGGTAGAAGGAATAACAAAAGTAATAGTTGTATTTGTCGCCGCTGCTGGAACTCCAGCAGTACCGCCCATATATTCGGAAGGAACATTAAACGTATTATCCTGGTTCCAATCCACCCAAATAGCAAATCCCTGCGCAAATGTGATCCCTGACTTCATGGTGCAAACAATGGTTTGGCCTGGCGCCACTGCTAAATAGTGCTGGCAAAAATTAACGTAGTTGACTGTACCACTGCTTAGAAAACCCGCGTTACAACCAGATCCTAAATTTGAAATATTGGTACTGGCACCGGAAGTACTGAAATCATCAATAAAGTCATTAACGAAATTTGTGGAACTATTGGAAGGTCCACTTTGCGCGCAGGGCGTATTGTTGTAGGCTCCAAGGCAATATGGCGCTGCATTATTTGAACTCTGCGCGTTACCATTTTGATAAACTAAAACCACAAACAGGTTAAAAAAGGCAAGAATATTTAATTTCCTGTAATTCATTGCGGTTTGTAAATTAATTTATTCGTAGGTAAAAGAATAATTGCATCTTTAAAACCCGGCATTACAATAACAACTTCTTCATTCTCTTTGCGTGAATTTTCAAAACGGGTAATATCTATCATACTCTCATCCATAGTAACGCCTTGTTCCAGGTGATTTCGCTTTATATAAAAGGACTCACTGTAATACCAAAGCTCCTTGTAATATTGAACCGTGTTGTTGTTTTTCCAGGTTTCAATGTTTGGCAGTCCACCATGCCTTACTGCGAGGTAAGGGAGGAATTTCTGTTCTTTCGCCGGATCAGGTTTAATAAGTTCTGGATGAATAGAATTGATCTGGGAATAAGACAGGGAGGTAATGATCATAAAACCTACGATCAAAATTAGTTTAACAGATACCTTTTTTTCTATCATTTCCATTTTAACAAAGATATAATAAAAAATAACAAGGATTTGAGCCTTTAAATAAGCCAAAAGGGTAGTTCACTCAAAGGACAATGGGTTTTTAGCCAAAAACCCAAATATTTTATGCTATTACAGGAGGTGGTTCCATAACAGTACCACATTTTTTGCAGGTTCTAAGTCCCTTACTTTCGTAAAAACGCTTAAATTCCGTCTGAAACTGCGTGGTAATGTCTGTGAGGGTAAAATAGGCTTCGTGGAGCTTAGTATTGCAGTTTTCGCAAAACCACATCAGGCCATCTTTTTCACCGTTTTTCTTTTTATGTTCAACAACCAGTCCAATAGAGTTGGCTGTACGTTTAGGATTATGAGGCACTTTTGCAGGAAGTAAAAATATATCGCCGGCCTTTATTTGCACATCCACTGCTTTGCCATCTTCCTGTATGGAAACAGTAATATCCCCTTCCAGCTGGTAAAAAAATTCTTCTCCCTCGTTGTAATGATAGTCTTTACGCGAGTTTGGCCCGCCCACAACCATCACAATAAAATCAGTATCCCTGTAAACAACTTTGTTATTTACGGGTGGTTTAAGCAAATGACGATTCTCATCGATCCATTTTTTGAAATTGAAGGGGCGTGTTACCATACTACCAAATTTAGAACTTAGACACGAAATACACAAATTAAAGAGGGAATAAAATAATGGGTGAAAGACACGAATTACACTAATTAACACGAATTAATGTAAGGCCTTGAAAGATCAGTGAAATTCATGCAATTAGTGTCTTAAACCAAATTTAGAACTTAGACACGAAATACACAAATTATAGGTGGAATAAAATAATGGGTGAAGACAAGAATTACACTAATTAATATAAGGCCTTGAAAGATTAGTGAAATCCGTGCAATTAGTGTCTTGTCTTAAATCAAGGCGTTTTTCACCAGGTACTCAGCAATCTGCACAGCGTTTGTAGCCGCACCTTTACGCAGGTTATCCGCAACCACCCATAAATTCAGAGTTTTCGGCTGTGATTCGTCCCTTCTTACCCTTCCCACAAATACCTCGTCTTTATTATGAGCATTCATTGGCATAGGATAGATCTGATTTTTAATATCATCCTGCAAAATAACGCCGGGAGTGTTTTTTACCAGGTCGAAAACTTCTTCTATTTTAAATTCATTTTCAAATTCAATGTTCAGGCTTTCGCTGTGTCCGCCCATTACCGGGATACGCACAGTTGTCGCGGTTAAAGCAATGGAATTATCTCCCATGATCTTTTTAGTTTCGTTCACCATTTTCATTTCTTCTTCACAATATCCATGTTCGTCGATCGGGGTATTGTTAGGAAATAAATTAAATGCCAGAGGATAGGGAAAAATTTCGGGTTTAGCTGTTTTTCCGTCCAAAATATCCCGACTTTGGGTTTCTACTTCCGCCATTGCTCTAGCACCTGCACCACTGGCTGACTGGTAAGTAGCCGCTACGATGCGTTGAATCGGCTGGATTTGGTGGAGGGGATAAATTGCGACAGCCATTAAAATGGTCGTGCAGTTGGGATTGGCGATGATGCCCTGATGATGAGC
>JAYSYG010000187.1:0-6170 GCA_043716685.1 Sphingobacteriaceae bacterium
GAATACCAATATCTTAAATCTGATTTCTTAAATCTAAAATCCGGGGGCTGAGATTAAACCCGTTAACAGTGTAATGACCAACATTTGCTGTTAAACACCTGATCACGGTAATTCGTGCGGAGGGAAAACTAATTAAAAGTTGATACACCCCTGTATCAATATGTTTAATTAATAAAACAAATTAAAAAAATGAACACGACAAAAATTGCAAAAGCTCTTTTTGCAACGCTCGTTACCTGCTCAGTGAGCATGCGAGCACAATCCGTCCTTTCCGGACAAGTAAGATCAACAACAGGTGAACCGGTTCCCTTTGCTGTAATCGGAATCAGGAACACACAACTCTCGGCCATATCGAATGCCGAAGGGACTTTTAGATTTAAAAGCCTGAAGAACGATGTGTACATTATTACAACAAAAAACATCGGGTTCCTCGACAGGACGGATACGATTACGCTGACCGGCGATCTCTCATTTAACCCGGTTTTAATTGAATCGAACAAACAGTTGGATGAAGTAGTTGTAAACGCTACACGTGTGGACAAAAATACTGGAATGGCTTTCAGTAATGTGGACGCTGAAACATTAAAGAAACAAAATCTTGGTCAGGACGCACCTTATATGCTCAATCAGCTGTCAAACGTTGTTGTAAATTCTGATGCCGGAAATGGAGTAGGGTATACGGGATTAAGGATCAGGGGCTCTGATGCCACACGTATAAATGTAACCATTAACGGAGTGCCAGTGAACGATGCCGAATCGCAGGGAACTTTTTGGGTGAACATGCCTGATCTTACATCGAGCGTTAACAATATCCAGGTACAACGTGGAGTAGGGGCGTCAAGCAATGGGGCTGGCGCTTTTGGTGCGACTATTAATTTCCAGACAAACGATTTAAAAGATAAACCTTACGCAAATGTTATTTCAACGGCGGGTTCGTTTGGCACCTTCAGAAACACTCTGGCGGCGGGAACAGGTTTACTGAATAATAAATTCACGCTCGATGCCAGGGCCTCCAACATTACCAGCGATGGTTATATCGACAGGGCAAAATCCAACCTGCAATCGTATTACCTTGCAGCCGGATACTATGGTAAAAAAACCGTTCTCAAATTCATTAATTTTTTGGGCCAGGAAAAAACCTATCAGGCATGGAACTATGTTTTGGAAGATTCAATTAAAAAGGGAAATCGCACTTACAACTCGTGCGGGCAATATTCTGACGCCAGGGGAAATGTAAAATACTACAAAAATGAAACAGATAATTACAAACAGAATAATTTCCAGCTGCACTTTATTCATCAGGTAAATTCCAGGATCAGTTTTAATATCACCGGGCATTACACAAAGGGCAAAGGCTATTACGAGCAATACAAAGAAGACCGCACACTTGCTGATTATAAAATAGAAAATATAATTACACCTAGGGGAGATACTATTTCCAAAACAGATCTGATTCGTCGTTTGTGGCTGGATAATGATTTTGCCGGTGGGATCTTTAATTTAAACTATACTGCAAATTCAAAGCTCGCGTTTAAGCTGGGCGGAGGTTACAACACGTATTTTGGTAAACATTTTGGCAGAGTTATGTGGGCGCAATATGCCAGCAATTCTGAAATTGATCACCAGTATTATCTTAACAGTGCAAACAAGAATGATGCGAATATATATTTAAAAACAAATTACAAACCCGTTTCCAATTTAAATGTTTTTGTTGATTTACAAATGAGGAAAGTAGATTACCGCTTTTTAGGATTTAGTGATTCACTGGTTGAAAAAATGCAAAACCAGTCTTACACGTTTTTTAATCCTAAGCTGGGATTAAGTTATGATGCTGGTAAAAAACTGAATATTTATGCCTCTGTGGCCATGGCAAATAAAGAGCCTAACCGGGATGATTTTGTGCAAAGCAGTCCGAAAAGCAGGCCCAAACCCGAACAGCTTATTGATCTTGAGGGAGGGTTAAAATACGCCCTTAAAAAGGTAAATTTCGCGGCAAATTTTTATGATATGGAATATAATAACCAGTTGGTTCTTAATGGCCAGATCAATAATGTGGGAGCCTACAACCGGATAAATGTAAGCAAGAGTTACCGCAGGGGAGTTGAGTTGGAAATAAATGCGGAAATTAATAAATACCTTGTAGTTGGCGGAAACCTTGCCCTCTCGCAAAATAAGATTCAAAAATTTGTAGAATACCTGGATAGCAGCAACGCCGACTATTCGATTAATACACAGTACAAAAGGGAATATAAGAATACGGATATTTCTTTCTCTCCCAATGTTGTTTCGGCGATTGTTCTTACATTAAAACCTGTAAAGGGTATGGAAATTTCATTCATTAATAAATATGTCGGAAGGCAATTTCTTGACAATACCAGCAACGTAAAACGCAGTATCAGTCCTTATAATGTTGTAGATGTGCGTGTGAACTATACAATTAAAACCAGGCTTATCCCTGAAATAAGCTTTATGTTAGGCGTGTATAATGTTTTAAACACGAAGTATGAAACAAATGGCTATACGTTCAGTTATTATACGGATGCAACACTCTACACATATAATTATCTCGCCCCATCCGCTCCTGTTAATTTTCTGGGAGGGGTGAGCCTTAAGTTTTAATCAAAAGAATTCCTCGAGCTTTGCTTCGGGATTAACTCATTATTTTGAGTCACGAATTTCACGAATTAACACGAATGAATTTTGTTAGTAAAAGTTAGTACAATTAGTGGCAGGATACCTCGACACTCTGCCTAGTGTCGTATCAACGATACTTTGTCCCTTAACCCTGTCAGGGTTTACTGCGGCAGTTTTTAATTCACATCACACTAGGGATTATTTACTAGTTTCTCTAAAAGTACTTCAGATGGTAAGCCTTCTGAAGTGTTTTTTTGCCTAAATGTTTCTATATAAAAATTGTGCCGGGGATTAAAATCTTCCAAAGACGTTTTTGACTTACTGAAACCCGTCTCTGGGTTATTAAACGGAGTTAAGATGGACATTTTTTTTTGGTATATTTACATTTTACTCAGATACAATCTCTTATTTTATTTTTTTTGCAAAAAATTAACGCATATTTTCTATTCCTTTGCTTCGCAGCATTTTATATGCCTTTGTTCTCTCAATCTAAAACGGTAAGCGCGGTAACTGGTTCAGGCAATAAATCAAATCATTTTGTAAGCAACAAAGATGTTTTTGGGGGAAGAGCATTTATTGAGAATAAAGGGCAATTTAAGGATATAAATTCCAGCGCTGTTCTTTTTATGTTCGACAATGGTCTTGAAAAAATTTACTTTACTGGTAAAGGACTTGTTTATGAGTTAACCAAGGTCTACCCAATTGGAGAGAGAGAAATGGAGGAGATTGAAAAAGGCAAAGAACCAAGACCAAACACACTTTATTTTGTGAATATGAACTGGGTGGGTTCAAACCAGAACAGTGTTATCGAATCTGCAGAGAAACAAAGTTATTATCTTACTTACGGCGCCAAAGAATTAAATTCTTATGCCTATAAAAAACTTATCTATAAAAACGTTTATAACAACATAGATATTGAGTACACCATCCCTGAAGATAGGGACCGAGGTATTAAATACAGTCTTGTGTTGCGCCCTGGAGCCAATGCAGCCGATGTTAAAATCGCCTATTCGGGTGATGTAGATAATATCAAATTAAAAAACAACGAGGTGGTGATTAAAACACCTCTTGAAGATATTATTGAACACAGTGCGTTTAGTTTTTATGAGAACGGAACAGCAGTCGTCTCACAATTTAAACTTAAAGATGATATTATCAGTTATGAGTTTCCGCAAAACTATGAGAAAGATAAAACGCTGATCATTGATCCCTGGGTAGCGACAACAAGCACACTAACATCCAATAGTTACGCGTATGATGTGGACTATGATTTCCTGGGGAACACATACGTGTATGGAGGTTATAATGCTTATAAGGTGGGATGTTACGATGCAACTGGGACACTTCAATGGGTTTTTTCAGGTATTGTTTCCAGTATTGGCTGGTCTTCGCAAAATTTATTTTATGTAAGTAATTTTGGGGTTGACCGGTTTCTTGGGAAAAGTTACATAGGCCAGGGTTTTAATTCCTCTGGTAATTTAATTGTAAGAATTGACGCTCTTGGTAACTACGATAATTTTGTTAACGCACAGGTTGGAAATTTCAGGGAGGTTTGGGATATGGGTTTCCATTGCACCACTGCTGAAGTGTTTGTGATGGGAGGAGGAACAAATTCAAACCTGTCGGCCGTTACTATGAATTCGCTTACAGCGGCACTCACGCTTTCCACTTTCCAACCTACCAACAGTTCTGCCGGTCAGGACGTCGTATCGCACGCAATTGACGACGCTGCAAATATTTTTGTTGTGTATGCCGGGCCAATAAGTATTAACAATAAACTTTGCCTTGTTAGTCCAAGTTTTACTAATAACATCTGGACTGTACCCAGTGGCTATACTTCATTTACGGAATCTGGAAATAAGAGCGCATACGTAGGCGGAGGCACGCTTTCATCCAATGGATTTAATGCCTTAGCTGTTAACGCTAACTATTTATATTATTACGATGGCTATAATCTCGCTGCCTATAATAAAACTACCGGATCATTAGTGAGTTCAACAACAATAGGAACTAATATTTTAGGGCAACAGGGAGGCATAGCAGTTGATGATTGTGATAATCTTTACCTTGGGGGCAATGGATCTATTATTACTTACAGTTATAATGGAACTACGTTTACTTCAATGAGTTCTATATCATTAGGAGCTAGTTCAACGAACCAGTATGTGTATGACATAAAACTCAACAAACAATCTAAATTATTGTATGTATGTGGCAGTGGTTTTTGCGGGGTTTATTCTCCTGTAAATACACTTGCCTGCGTTACACTTTCGAGTGCGTGTTTATTTAGTCAGGGCGGAATCAATGTGCAGACCGCTTCTATCACCTGTGCAAGCCTTGGTTCTGCTACCTGCTCTGCTATTGGTGGAGTTGGCCCCTTTACTTATACCTGGCTGCCATCCATGCAAACCACCTCTGTTGCTTCAGGCCTCACTCCCGGAACGCATGCCATTGTTGTACACGATATTGGCAATAACAACACTTACACTGCCACCACGTATTTATCACCGCTTGTTGCTTTTACCGGCACTGTTGCCAACCCCTTATTTCTTGATTGTTATGGCTCTACCAGCGCATCGGCTGCCGTTGTTGGTCTTTCAGGAGGCTCGGGTAACCAGTCTTATTTGTGGACCAATGGCATCACCTCGCAAACCACCCCAATAGCGACTGGACTTGGAATGGGTAATTACAGCTTAAGTGTTATTGATGCCCTTACTTTTTGCGCACTTAACCAAACCTTTGCGGTTACACAACCTCCCGCGCTTACCTTAAATATTGTAGCCAACTCTCCAAGTACCTGCGCCAGTACCAGTATTACAATGATCTCTCAAATTACAGGAGGTACTCCCGGATATACATTCAGCTGGACTGCAGGCCCTGCAACAGGGTCCTATGCCGCTGCCCAGAGCCAGCCGGGCCCTCATGTGTTTACGCTCACAGCTTACGATTTCAAAAACTGCCCTATAACTTCTACAATCTCTCTTACGTATATAAGCACGCCCACCCTTGCACTGAGCAGTATTTCTATTTGCCCGCAACAGGTCGGCATACTTTCTGTATCGGGAGCTAATACGTATACCTGGAGCAATACATTCACCGGAAATACATTTACAGCAAGTCCTCTTTCCACAACTCTTTATTCAGTGGTTGGCTCCGGCTCTTTGTGCAATGCCAGCGCAACTGCCTCCATTGTTGTTAAGTCTGTTCCGGTTCCAACGCTTACCAGCAACAGCCCGGTTTGCAATGGCCAGTCGCTGCAAATGAGTGCTTTTGGTGGTGCCACCTACCTGTGGACCGGCCCTCTGAATTATGCGTCATCTGCCCAGAGTCCGGTTATAAATCCTGCAAATCCCCTTTATACGGGGTTTTATACCGCAACAGTAACCGGGGTAAATTCCTGCACGGCTTTGGCCACACAGTCTGTGTTGGTGCGTCCTTCTCCAGCTATTACAGCAGTGGGCAGCACTCTATGTATTACGCAGACAATAAACTTATCTTCTACAAGTTCCTTTACCGGCTGCACATTCTATTGGTCT
>JAYSYG010000188.1:0-1958 GCA_043716685.1 Sphingobacteriaceae bacterium
GAAATAAAGGACAACGGAATCTCAGACATGGAGGAAACAGATCTTGAAACAGTTGTAAAAGCTGGTGCCGCAGCACCTTCTTACGGAAATAAACAACCATGGAAGTGGTTGTCGTATGAGAAAAAGATATTTCTTTTTAAAGAAAATAGTGTTTCTTATAATGATACAAATGAGCAAAACGCCCTGGTTTCTATTGGCGCGGCAATTGAAAATGCAATTCTTAAAGCAGAAGAACTGGGTTACGGGGTAAGCCACAAATTATTTCCATTAGGATCCGAAAAAAATCTGATAGCGGTGTTCTCCTTTAAGAAAGAAACGGAACAAAAAAAGAATTCCGATTCTTTGAGCCAGTTCATTTTTGCACGGAAAACAAACCGTAAGGCTGGCAATGGCAAACCTGTGCAGACAGAAGTTTTAAACACTTTTTCCGGCCTCAGCAAAACAATTCCAGGTTCTCTTGTAAATTTTGCTGTGAACAAATATAAAATTGAAAGTATTGCAGAAATTGCTGGAAAAATAGAGCGAATGCGTTTATTAAATCCTTTTGCGCATGCTGATTATTTTGAAAATGAGATCAGGTGGCACTCCCGGGAAATAATAAAAGAAGGTGTAGATGTTAAAACCCTTGAATTACCTGCAGCAGCTGAAACCGCATTTGAAGTAATTTCTGATCCAAAAGTAGCCGCATTGTTAAATCAGTGGGAAAAAGGTATAGCATTTGAAAAACTTATGCGCAGCACGGTTTCATCTTCGTCGGCAATAGGACTTATTACCATGCCGGGTGATTCATTACAGGAGGTCGTGAACGGAGGGAAACTCGCCGAAAAAATATGGCTGGCCGCCACTAAAAATAATTTAGCGTTTCAACCTATTTGTGTACCTTTATCTTTCTTAAAACTTTTGAGTAAAAGAAATAAGGCCGAAATTCTCACTGACAAAAATTTTTCTGAATTAAAAGTGCTAAAGGTTCAACTTTCGCTTATATTTAGCGAATTGGATTCAAGAGAGGCGGTTTTTTTGTTTAGGTTGTCCGAAGCAAATGAACCTCAGGCCAGCTCGTTGAGGAAACCTTTAAATGAAGTATATTTTAAAAGCTAGAACACAGAAATGAAATTGATTTTCCGCGCATTTAAAGCAACTGAAAACAGGGAACTATGTGAGAAGTATATGGCCGGGCACATACAGGTGCTAATTAACTATGGAATTACAAACATAACCACCAATAATAAACAGTGGATGGACTGGGATTTTGTTTATTGTGTGATTGCTGAAAAAGAGGATGGAACGGTTGTTGGCGGAGTCAGAACACAAATAGCAGATGGTAAATATCCCCTACCTGTTGAAAAAGCTATCGGGAAAATGGACCCTAAAATTCATGAAATAGTGCAGCATTACCAGCCGGATGGCGTGGGAGAGCTTTGCGCCCTTTGGAATGCAAAGGAAGTTGCGGGAATGGGTCTTAGCATTATACTGGTGCGAGCTGGTATTGCGATGTTAAACCAGGTTAAGTGCAATACACTAATGGGCATTTGTGCAGACTATACTTTAAAAATGTTCCGCAAAGTAGGCTTTGTTGTTGATAATTCCCTTGGAGATAAGGGCGAATTTGTTTATCCTAATGAAAATTACGTGGCCAGGGTGCTGGGCATATTAAATGCGAAGGATCTATCTACAGCCGAAGAATTTGACAGGTTAAAAATGCTCGATCTTCGTCAGAATCCTGTACAAAAATGTACTGAAAAAGGAGCCAATGACGTAACTATTGAGATAGAATACTTACTTTTATTAAAATAACAGCTAGCTTATGTATCGCTTAACGTTTTTGTTTTTTGTTTTTCTAATAGCAAAAGTGTCAAATGCGCAAATCCTCATTTCAGAAGTTCGTGGTCAAAAGTTTGTTGTCAATTTAAATAAAAGTATTTTATATATTGAAGATAAGTCGGGGAAACTTAGCTTTG
>JAYSYG010000189.1:0-6147 GCA_043716685.1 Sphingobacteriaceae bacterium
GTAATAGAGCGCGCGAACGTGATCTTAAAAAAACTTGAAAAAGAACATGAGTTTGAGCTAGAAGGCACCAATGAGCTGGTGATCAACGGGACTGCAAAAATACCCTCCAAAGATAAGAGCGATATGCAGCTGAGCTTTTTTCAACTGAATGATCCGTTGTTACAACAAATAAAAGAAGATATTCTGCAAACGGATATTAATACCTTAACACCGGTTGAAGCGCTGCTGAAGTTGAGTGAGATAAAGAAGTTGGTCGGGGGGTAATTTTTTCTTCACAACTAATAGATCCACAATCAAGCCCGACGATTTTTCGGGCTCGATAATTTCTTCAACTATTTTCTTTCAAAGCAAACGCCGGCAAAGGCTCTCAGTTCTTTATCTTCACTCTAAAGAGCGCCGATCCCAATACCCAGCCCTAAAAGGTAATAGGCGCCCTTGAGAAACTTTGGACTGGAGCTGCTTCCACCCATCGCATATTTTACACCAGGTCGCACTCCTATTTCGTTACGAATTGAAAAGATGCCCTTGCGCATTTCCGTTCTGATGCGAAAGCCCGTATGTTTCTTTTTTACATTGCTGATGTCGTAAGTTTGCATTCCGTTTTTTTGCATCAGGCTTACTTTCTCTGTGTAACGAATCGATGGAGCAAACAGTACTTCCAGACTTATGTCTACCGAAGAATTTTTCCTTGTTTTTTTGCTGCTTTCGTGGCCGTTTATCGTAGAGCGGATCCTGTATTTAGCGCGTGTATTTGTGGAGACCTGGAAACCCGCAGAAAAGCCTGAAGTACTAATGTTGGTATACACCCCCGGATTTGACAATACCCGTGTTCCTAAGGTGGAGGTGGGCGTTGTGTTTAGGGCCTCAAGCGTTAATGAATCCTTGTCTGAACGCATAAACGGATGTGTCCAGTTAAACAAAGAGCCACATACGCCCCATTGCACACGTTTGGGAGTTGGAAATGAGGCGCTGTACTCATAGCCATCGGAGGCCCCTACCTTCACTTTTGTCATTTCATTTTCTGATTTATCAGAAAAGAAAAGAGTTCCCTGGAATTCCGTCACAGAATATTTGAGGTCTGGTTTATCACTTGGAATTTGTGTAAAAGGCCTGACTATTGTTATTCCGGCCTGCAAATATTTAAAGAAATTTAAACGGGCGTGTCCGTACGCGCCATAATACCCTGAGCCTGCCCCGTTGTAAGAAAAATCGGCTTGCGCGCCCAGGTTGATCATTAACTTGTTGGCGTTTGGGCGGTTAAAAATAGTATCTACCACAAAGGTCGCTTGTGCGTTCGAAGTCTTAATAGCACCCATAGCCAGTACGCAGAATAGCAGTTTTTTCATAGATTTGTTTTTTGTGAGTTTCATGGATCAAAATTGCCGCTTTCACAGTCTTTAAACAATCCCCTCTGGAGGGTATTTTTTCCGATTGTCAGATTGCTTCCTAAATTCATTTTCGCGCGTATTTTTAATGCAGACGCGAAATTTTATTGTAAACTTGTAGTACATGGGCAGGTTTTTATTATTTGTTTTATGCATAGGCTTTTGGAGTGCGCACAGCCAGGAAGACCGTAAGGTGGACAGCCTGCTGAAGCTTGCAAAAAGTTTGGTGAGCAGTAATCCCGATGGAGCCCTGGTAACGGGTTATAAAGTGCTACTAATCACGAAAGCAACCGGAAATGATAAAAGCATTGTGGCCTTGCACTCTCTCCTGGGTAATCTGGAAGCCCGGAAAGGTCGTTACGATTCAGCTCTTCATCACTTTTCTTTTAACCTTGTAAAAGGGCATGTTTTAAAGAATGACAAGTGGATTACATCTTCACTCATTAACATGGCAAATGTTTACGTCAGCCAGGGTAATTATGAACCCGCCATTAAACACTATCTCGCTGCCCTGAGGATAAACGAACGCTCTGGCGATAAAAGCACCCTGAGGATTAATTATCTTTGTCTGGGCATTGCTTATTATTATTATAAAAATTATGATCTGAGTCTTTCATATTATAAAAAAACGCTGGCCCTCGACCTTGAACTTGGTGAAATTGCCCGCGCGGCATACAGCTACAATGCAATAGGAGTAATTTATAAGGAAACCGGCAAGTACACAGATGCGCTCGATTATCTTTCGAAAACAGAAAGCATAGCACAGAGGTTCCACGATACCACAATACTGTCGCATAACCGTGCTAACCTGGGTGAGATTTATGGCCAGTTAGGAAATGAGCAGGCTGCGCTAACAAACCTACTGTCCGCCATAGACCTGCAGTTCCATATGAATGACAAAAAAGGAGCCGCAGAGAGCCTGGTTCTACTGGGAAATCTGCACCAAAAGATGAACCGCCAGGAAGCAGCTATCAAAACCTATAACGAAGCTTTAAACATCGGAAAGGAGATGGGAGTGAAAGAAATTCAGAAAGATGCATGTAAGGGTCTTTCCCTGGCTTATTCAGCACTTGGCAAATATAAGCAAGCTATCAGCTATCAGGACACTTACGTTAGTATTAAGGACACACTGTTCCAGGAATCTAATGTGCGTAAAATTGCTGAGATGCAGACGGAATACGAAACGGAAAAAAAAGAAAAAGAGAATCTTGTCCTTGCTTCTCAAAACAAGATCGGGCAACTCGAGCTAAACAAGCAAAGGAACCAAAGAAACTCGCTTATAGCCTTGATTTGCTTTATATTGGTTCTCTTTGCTTTCTTATATAACCGCAACCGATTAAAACACAGAAACAAAGTACTTGTTGAAAAAGATTTGCGACACATAGCTGTTTTTAAAGCTCAGGAAACAGAAAAAGCAAGGTTATCACAAGAACTACATGACGGCGTTGGCCCGATTCTTTCACTTATTAAACTGAACGCTTCCAGTCTTACTCCGAACGATAAAAATGAAAAAATGATCCGGGAAATAAAATCGCTCGCATCAGAGGGAATGAAAGAGGTGCGGAATATTTCGCATGCCTTAATGCCTTCTCTGCTCGAAAAAAAAGGATTAGAAGCGGCGCTTAAGGAATTTATTGAATCTGCGGATAACGGTAAAAGCCTCAGCATCCAACTCGACTACCAGCTTAACAAACCTGTTTCGTCTCTTGTGGAAGCAAATTTTTACCGCATCGTTCAGGAGGCGTTACATAATACACTTAAACATGCCGAAGCTACTACAGCCAGTATTGTTATCGGGGAGAATAAAACGCATCTTTTTCTAAGCATCTCTGATAATGGCAAAGGTTATGAGCCAAAAAAAACCAGCGCTGGTAATGGACTTAACAACTTGTATGCTAGGGTAGATCTTTTAAAAGGGAAGCTGCAACTCACCACCGGTAAAAACTCTGGCACACATTACTTAATTAACATTCCAATAGAAACCATCTCTTATGTCAACACCTAAAATTAAGATCTATCTCGTAGACGATCATAAGATTTTCGTGAGTGGATTAAACACCTTGCTTGCTATGGAAAACGATATAGAAGTAGTGGGCTTTTCATTTGATGGAGCAAGCACTCTACTCTTTCTAAAAGAACATAGTGCAGATGTATTGATCACGGATGTACACATGAGCGGGATGTCTGGAATTGAATTAACCCGTCTCGTAAAAGAAATGTATCCAGAGATAAAGGTAATTGGCCTATCCATGTTTGATAAAGCCGATGTTATAAAAGAAGTAATTGCAGCCGGAGGTGACGGCTACCTTGTAAAAGACATCGAGAAACAGGAGCTTCTTAGCGCTATTAAAACTGTGGCTGGAGGAATGACTTATTATTCGGGAGCGCTCGCACAGGCCACACTCAAAATTATGCCGGCCGATACGCTGCTTACAAAACGCGAAAAAGAAATTATCCGGCTTATTGTTCAGGAAAAAACAAACGCTATGATAGCGGAAGAACTTTTCATAAGTGAACACACCGTGGAGAGCCACAGGAAAAACATTTTCCGGAAAACCATGGCTAAAAGCCTTGTAGGCCTAGTGAAATACGCTTACGACAATAATATTAATTAAGAACCAAAAAATGCCTTCAGGAAGGGATTGCACGCAGAAAGAAGAAATCTTTTTTTTGCAGTGTATTCATGCAGACACCAAGCCTGACTCCCCGTGAAAAAGAGGTTCTTATCCTGATCTGCCAGGAAAAAGACTGCGATGCTATTGCGGAGTACTTAAAAATCAGCATTCACACCGTACATTCACATCGCAAAAATATATTCAAAAAATTGAAGGCACGCACTGTGATTGGGTTGTTCATTTACGCATATAAGCACAAACTTATTCACCTCGAGTAAAGTTTAAGGAATAAAATAGCATAATCCCTTCAAGATATTCTTTTTCGATTTGCATTCTCTAAAACCAATCGTGAGGTGGCTAAAATCTAATGTATTCGAGTTCACACCTTTCAATTTTTTATTCTCTCTCCGCGATTACTTTTAATTTCTCCAAAGCCTTCGGCCACATATCCTTGAACATCTCCAGCATTTTGGGGTCCATGCCGGTTGATTCAAGCTCAACGCTTAATTCCGTTTTTCCATTTACGGAAGTTAGCCTGTAGTCTTCAAATGCGCCTTTCCAAGCCTGGTCTTCCGGTCGATCAAAATATTCTACACCTTTTAATACGGTACCCAAATGTTTTATAGACATGTATTCATTCGGAATATTTTTTTCGATCACCGAGGTCAGTCCATCATTTTTACCATCGAGAAAAAGCACTTTGCTGCCTTTTTTCCAGTCTGTATCCGCCCGGGAATCTGGTGCAAAAACAGAGGTCCATTCCCTGTAATTTTTATCTTCCCATAACGAGGCCCACACCTTTGCGGCGGAAGCAGGGATCGTAATTTTAAAGTGTAAATTTTCCATAGTATATTTTTAAGCAAATATGCAGCAATTTTTATGCAGATAAAAGGCCCGATCGCGACGAATACAGGGCCTAAATACGACACTTTGCCCGGGAAAAATCTTCCAAATTTCCCTAAAAAAAATTTTGTCAAACAAAAACTTTCAGTACATTTGCAATCCCAAAGCGGAAACTCCTCAAAGAGACTGCTTTAAGGGAGAATAAGCGAAAGTAGCTCAGTTGGTAGAGCGTAACCTTGCCAAGGTTAAGGTCGCGGGTTCGAGACCCGTCTTTCGCTCAAAAAAAGAGCTGAAAAGCTCTTTTTTATTGTCACCTCTTCTTTGGCTCTTCGACAAGCTCAGAGACCAAAAAAAGAAATGCCTGGGTGGTGGAATTGGTAGACACGCAGGACTTAAAATCCTGTATCCTTACAGATGTACGGGTTCAAGTCCCGTCCCGGGTACCATACGGGAAAGGGAGCCATTTTGGCTCCCTTTTTCTGTTTTTGGATGGCTGTGTGCCGCGTCTGCGTAGGTAGTCAGCAGTATCAGCGAATTTAACTGCGGGGTTCGAACTCGCCCATCCGAAAAGACCGCGTTTTGCTTCAAGCTCGAACGGACTATTTGTTGGCGGCCTGTAACGTCTAATTTATCAAACAACAGCCCTAAATTTTGAACCGCCGTTATTCCTTTTTTAAGGTATTGGCGGTATTCAGTTTCTACACTATTATAAGCCAGCTGTTCATTTAAAAGACCGTCAAGTTTTGGCTCAATAGTTTGTTTTATTTCCCGGTATTCGGGCATCGTCATTTCACCATCGAGCATCAGTTGTTGAGCTTTATTTAGCCGTTCTTTTAGCTTTTCCATCTGAACCATTATTGATCCCTCCTTCCCATTTTTCTCTTCGGCTGTAGCCTTAAAAAGCCCTCTTATAATTTCGCTATAAATTTCCTGAACTCCTGATTTGAATTTTATGCCGGAAAGGAAATCCGAGAAAGCCGAATTTACCTCATGCGCCCGTACACGCTCCTTGCAACCCTTAAGGCAATGATAATAGAAATGTATCCGCCCACTTTTACCCCGCGAACCGCTACCGCATAGCTTTTTACCACATCGCGGGCAATCAAGGAATCCACGCAATGGCAGTTCGTCCTTAACACAAACTTTATAGGCCATCTTAAAGCGCCTCCCACTCATTACCGCTTGCACCTGATCAAACAGCGTTTCAGAAATTATAGGCTCAAATTGACCCCTAACGATAAGCTCATCTTCGTTCTTATAAGCAGGAACAATTATCCGTCCACAATATACAGGAGCTTTCATAA
>JAYSYG010000190.1:0-1953 GCA_043716685.1 Sphingobacteriaceae bacterium
GATGTTTCTGTTCTTTTAATCCATCTTGGCCGTTAATGTTTCACGTGGAACAATCCTACTATGCATAATTATACAAATTGTCCGGTTTGTAAGAACCAAACCTTTAAACCTTTTCTTACTTGCGAAGATCATACAGTAAGCCACAAAAAATTTAACATTGTTTCCTGTGAGGCTTGCGGCTTCAAATTTACTAATCCAATCCCAGATATTTCGGAACTTGGTAATTATTACAAATCGGAAGATTATATCTCCCATTCAAATACTAAAAAGGGTATTATTTCACGACTTTACCACATTGTCAGAAACTATACTTTAAAGAAAAAACTAAGCCTTCTTTCAGAATATGTTTCACGTGGAACAATTCTGGATTATGGGTGTGGTACAGGAATGTTTTTAAAAGTGTGTCAGGATGCCGGTTGGAAAACTTTTGGAACGGAACCTGATTCCGGCGCACGCACCCTTGCTTCAGAAATGGGATTAAAAACGTATCAGGATAAGCAAGAGTTAGATCTTGCAAATGAAAATCAAACGTTTGATGCAATAACCCTTTGGCATGTTTTAGAGCATGTAACAGACCTTGAGCAAACTCTCCGGTTTTTTAAAGATAAACTTAATAAAAATGGTGTTCTTGTAATTGCCGTACCAAATCATGCCAGTTACGATGCAATTCATTATAGAGAATTTTGGGCAGCATATGATGTCCCCCGCCACCTTTATCATTTCGAAATAAAAACAGTAAGCAATCTTTTATCTGGTTTTGGATTTGAACTCGATAAAGCCCTGCCAATGAAGTTTGATAGCTTTTACGTAAGTATGTTAAGCGAAAAATACAAAACAGGAGCGATCGATTATTTTAAGGCGATTTTAATCGGCTTAAAATCTAATCTTAAAGCAAAGGCCACACAAAATTATTCCAGCCTTATATACGTCTTTAAACCCCAATAATTAAGATTGTTTCACGTGGAACCTTTCCACTTTTCCGCCAGTTTCATTAATATAACTTTAAATGGGCTGGTTTATGTATTCATTAAGCCTTATTCGTTAGTTAAAATCCTGCCTACTGGCAAACAGGTATGCGCTTTCAGTGCGAGACTTTCAGGTTCTAAAAAATGCTATAATTTAACACAAAGTACCAAGAGGCGCTGAGATAGAGAGTAAAATATATGCTCTGCATTGCGCCTCATAAACTCTGTGTGTTTAAATTAGGGATCTAATTTTTTCGCCATTCAAACCTATAGACTTCCATTCGATGAGTTACCTGGTATTTTAAGAACACAATTAAGCTAAATCTTTTCTTCCAATCCAGAGAAGCTTAAAAATCTCCAACGAATAATTGTTTCACGAACAAGCATAAAAACTATTACTGCAGGATAATTATTTTTACGGATCTCCAGAGCTTTCTATAGCAGAGATCAAATTCTTGAGTCCAACCCCTCTGATTTAAAATGTAGAATAGTTGCATTTTAAAAACAACGTTAAAAGAGACACTTGACTAATTCAGGCCTTAGTAATTGTAACCTTTCGGAGAAAAAAGGAGCCCTAGATTTTAAACGCTTTCAACTTATTTGTGCCTTTCTGACTCCGTTAAATCATTCAAAGAGCAGTATGTGCGTTTTAGTTTAGCATTCGGCGTTACATCTTTTTTATGTGGTAACAGACTTTTTCAAAAAGTACATATCTTGTATACAAACGTTATAGTATGTGTTGCCTCAGATCTAAATGCTCAAAAGCACTAAATTGTCGTCTTCTATTTTATATCATATTCTTTTCGATGTCAAAGCTACTTTTTTGGGGAAGGTCCGGTAAAATGGGAATTACGAAAGACGTATGAAATATCACCTCAAGCTGAAAAGTATTCTGATTACGGCCTGGTGATCTTGAGTGATCTTGCAGAAATTCATTTCTATTCCTCAACAAGCGAAAGGCTTGTTCGCACAATCAAATACAAGATCA
>JAYSYG010000020.1:0-7870 GCA_043716685.1 Sphingobacteriaceae bacterium
TTTTAACTCGGTTATTAGTATAAATTCCTGAAAAGCTTTAAACTCATGATTTTCGAAATACTGGTAATTGTAAATTTCATCAAACAAGATCACTGTTCCCTTAACAAGTTTATTACTGCTATACAATTTTTTTAAGACAAACAATGTGGATGCATATAAATCACAATCAATATGAATAAAGGCGCAGGGTTGATCATTCCGGCCCAAAAAATCAGGAAGCGTTTCTTCGAAATAACCCCGTACCAATCTAACATTTTTACTTTTTAGAGGTGGGATTGTACCACTTAAATTGTAATGCCCTTTAAGATAGGTTAACGTGTCGCTCATTTTCCAATCCTCCGGCAAGCCTTCAAAACTATCGAACCCTATAACAGTGTGGCCATCATTATTTTCAGCTATAAAATCGGCAGTTGTTCCCTTTCCTACGCCAAATTCCAGCCATAACCCATTAAGTGTTACCTGCGACATACAGTATTTCAGATAGTCCCAGTATGAATGGGTAATATCCATGAGTTCAGGCTGACTTGTGTGCCGATACCGCGATACGAGACAACGTTCACATTTGCAACCATCCATGGAGTTATTAAAACCTTCAGTAAACTTTCTACTCGTTTTAATCTCCTTTAAAATTTCAAAGGTATTAAGTACTGTACTTTCCATAAGAGACCAAAGTATTTAATAAAAAGTCTCTATGAAGAGCTGATTATACTTATAATTAACAATCACATGCTGATAACACAATTAAATACGCGTATGTTAAGGCCCGGGCATTTTTCTTTATCTTTAAACACTCAAAACATTAATTTATGTCCAAGTCTTTCAAGATATTTTTTCTTATTTTTTTCTGTATTTTTTCCGGAATGAAACATGTGGGTTCCCAGACCTGCCAGACAGCAACAGCCATTTGCAACGGAACAAATTTCACGCTTACCGTTAATAGTGCAACGAGTATTCCTGTTACCCTCTCTGTAAGCAATCCGACAAACGATCCTTTCCCACCCAATTCAGGATGTATGAAGGCTGGTAGTCCGAATCCGAACTGGATGATTATTACAATTTCCGGAGCCGGTAATCTTGGCTTTTCAATCAGTGATAACAATAGTCCCAATCCGCAGTCGGGTTTCTTCGATTGGATCTTATGGCCTTATTCCCCTACAACCTGTAATGACATATTTAATAACACTCTTCCGCCTGTAAGATGTAACTTTAATGCAATTGCTTCAGGAGGAACAGGAATAGGCACACTACCTGTTGGGGGCAATCAGGGAAATTACGAAACTGCTCTTGCGGTAACGTCCGGCCAGCAGTTTCTTTTATTAATGAATAATTACAACGGCGTTGCTTCTCTTGCAACATTCAGCTCCACCGGTACAGCCCTGTTAGACTGTAGCCAGGTCTTTAATCCCGATATAGTAACCTGCGCCAATAAAACTGAAACGTACACAGTAAATTCATATGCGCTCAGCAATGTTTCATTTACACTTCACCCCGGAAATATAACGCAATCGAGTCCCGTATTTACTTTGAGCTCTCCTTCAACCCAGGTTTATACAATAACAAGCAGCGGCTATTCTCAAAACAATACTCAACCGATAAATTATACCAGCACATTTACGTATAGTGTGCATACACCACCTGCAATGACCGTAAATAACCCTGGGTATTTTTGTAACGGTTCACCGGTTACTTTTACCGTGGGTCCTCCTGGAAATTATAGTGTAACAATGACGAGTCCTCTTAATACTTTTAGTGCAACGTTTAATACTCAGCAAATAAGCACAAATATTCCCCCTAACAGTAACGGGCAATATATACTTACGGCCATTTACCCTACAGGCTGCACAACCCCATTAGCGACAACAATAAATGTTTCACCCGTTTCATCGTTCCCGGCAGGGGTTACACCACCCTTCATCTGCGAGGGAGAAACATTTACCCTGACTGCTAATATGCCCATACCCGCTAATTTTTTATGGTCCGGCCCCAATTCTTTCTCCGCTGCTTCAGCATCCGATTCTTTAACACATTCAACGCTGTTACAGGCGGGAATTTATTCGGTAACTGCGAGTTATAATTACGGGAACATTGTATGTCAAAAAATATCTACTGTTACTGTCGCAATTGATCCCTGCACAGGATTTACAAATCTTAAAAATGAAGAAGTAATTATGGGGCCAAATCCTGCTAATGAATTTATTTATTTTTCAGGATTGAAAAACGTAACGAAAATAGAAAGTGTAGATTTTTCAGGAAGGAGCCTGAAATTAAAATTCAATTGTACCGAAATAGATTTAAGTAATTTAAAGGAAGGGGTATACGTCCTAAAATTTTACAAGGAGAAATTACTTATATTTCAAAAAAAAATTATAATTCTCAGATGCTGATTTAAGATTCTCACATTGTGGAAATAATCCCACAAAGAAATAAAACGGGAATTACGCCTGGTTATCGGCAGCTAAAATTTCTCTTAACAAATCTTTATAAGCCCATTCTGTATCTTTTATCTGGTATTCGAAAAATTGCATGAGTTCCGATTTTTCGTTGCTGTTGTTGGTGAATGAAGACGATTGGTTTTCATTTTGTGGGTGGGTTGTTGCTTCCATGTGCAATTGTTTTAAAGTAATAAGTCAATTTTCATGCCAGATTTTTAGTCCTTTAAAACTAATACGAAAGAAAAACGGAGAAGGTTGGGTAAGAACTACCCGTCGGTTATTCACTCCCCAAGCCGGTTTTTGAGTAAAATCAATTCTTTTTGCATTTCTTTTACTCTTTTTAACAAATGGCTGATAGCGTCTATTCCCTCCATATTAATATTAAGTTCATAATGCAGGTTCATAATTTTTTCAATATCGCCAAGATAGTCCTTATCAATACATTCTATTTCGTCTATCCGGGTAATTTCTATCAACCCGTATTCGTTAAGAGACTGAATAAACGAAGTCTCAATTCTGTAATGACGGCAGACCGTTTCAAGTGTAACCATGCGTTCATTTTCCATCTTTCCTTATTTTTGAAAGTTCTTCAAATAATTCTTTTTCTTTAGGAGACAGTTGTGTAGGCACCTTAACGTTGTAGGTAATATACAGATCTCCAAACTGCCCTTCGTTTTTATACACCGGGAAGCCTTTTCCCTTGAGTTTTACTTTTGTACTGCTTTGTGTTTCGGGTGGTGCTTTTAATTTTACTTTTCCATCAAAAGTATCTACCGTCACTTCTCCTCCAAGCACAGCAGTATAAAGATCCAGTTCGTGCGTAGTATAAAGGTTATTCCCATCACGTTTAAACGGCGTGTTATTCTTTATTGAGAAAGTGATCAGCAGATCTCCGGCAGGTCCGTTGTTAGCCCCGGTACCTCCATGTCCTTTAATGCGGATCGTCTGGCCATTTTCAACCCCCGCAGGAATTGTTAACCGGATATTTTTTCCGTTTACAGTTAAGGTTTGTTTCTGACTTGTGTAAACGTCTTTTAGGTCAAGATGCAATTCCGCACTTAGGTCCTGGCCCTTATATCTAACATTTCTACCACCTCCACCAAACGAAGAACCGCCGCCGCCAAACATGGATGAGAAAAAATCCGAAAAATCTTCACCGCCAAAATCAGCTCCCTGGTATGATCCTCGTCCCCCAGACTGCTGCTGACCCTGTTGTTGTCTGGCTTGTTCATAGGCATCGCTATGTTGCCAGTCCTTACCATACTGGTCATATTTTTTTCTTTTTTCCGGATCACTTAGCACCTCGTTTGCCTCGTTAATTCTCTGGAATTTTTGTTTAGCCGAAGCATCATTGGGATTAAGGTCGGGATGATATTTACGCGCCAGTTTGCGATACGCCTTTTTTATTTCCGCTTCGCTGGCACTTTTATCCAACTCTAAAATTTTATAATAGTCTATAAATTCCATAGTTGTAATTATTTTTTTAGATTAATTCTTGTTTAATACGGTGCCACTTCAATTCCTGAGTTTTTTCTGTCCGTGTGGGTTTGTTATAAAACTCATTTTGAAACCAACTCACTTTAAAAAAAGACGTTCATCAAAAACGAAATTCTCAATTTTAATTATTTTAACTTTCTTAAGATCTTTGTGTTTTGGGTTAATTAGGTAATTATATTCACCCTGCACTATTACCGAAGGAACCTGCATAACAAGAAATTTAGTTTCCGAAATAAACTTATCCCCGATTAATTGCGTATCATGCGGATGCGGAAAATTTTTCCAGTTTTGAGGTAATTTTGATTTTTCAATTTTCAATATTGCAATAGTATTTGGAATTTCTATGCTCACAAGATTATAATCAAAAGGAATATTTCCTAAGGGCGTATGAACAGCTATTTCTGTTGTGCAAAGAGCCCTCGAAATACTTGTGTAAACCATCGGTACTCCTTTACTATTCCATCTGCCACCCGCACTTTCCGCACCCTTACCCGACAGATCTTTACAAAATTTCGTCTTTGTAAGCCTGAAAACAATCATGCTAATACACCATGTTCGATGCGGGCTAATTCATCTTTTATCATATCAATGCCAAAAGAATTATCTAAAAGCTCTTTAGGTTTTATTTTACCCAAAGCCAGATTATCTGTTTCAAGCCAATTATTAAATTTTTTCTTGTCACCAAAAACATCGGTGCCATAATTAAACAAGAGTGTTATTTGTAGAATTTTTTCAGAATGTATATTTCCAAAAGTGGCTTTTTCTTTTTTATAGCGCTGCATGGTACGCTCGGAAAGATGCAGAAAATCAGACCATTCGGTAATATTAAAAGGGCTTAGTTTAACAAGTTCGGTAAAATTAGAGAATTTGATTCCCTGCCTTACCATTTCGATCAACGTCAGAATACTTTTGTCGTCAACCGAACCGTATCCTAGTTTGTTACTTAAAACTGCTTCCATTGCTTAATTTCTTTAATTTTACACAAATATATGAATTTTGTCGCAAATACTCCGACAAATGTCTGTTAATTTTTATAAAGACCTTTTGCCTCTCACAAACATGTTTATTTAACCAATTTGGATTTATTCAGTGTTTCCATTAAGTATTTTCCGGTATACCCCTTTTTTGACCTGGAAAGCTCTTCCGGAGTACCTTCAAACACGACATTACCTCCATGTTCACCACCTTCCGGTCCCATATCGATAACCCAGTCGGCACATTTTACAACATCCATATTGTGCTCGATAACTACAATTGAATGTCCTTTCTTTAATAAGGCATCAAATGATTTTAAAAGCTTTGCCACATCATGAAAATGAAGACCGGTAGTTGGTTCGTCAAAAACAAATAAGGTGGGTGAAGTATTATTTATCTGGATTAAAAAACTTGCAAGTTTAATCCGTTGTGCTTCTCCTCCGCTTAAGGTGCTACTGCTTTGTCCCAGCTGAACGTATCCAAGACCAACCGCCTGCAGAGCGCTTAATTTTTCTGTTATCTTGCCTGCCGTTCTGTTATCTTCATCTTTGCTAAAAAATTCAACAGCATCATCAACAGTCATATCAAGCACATCGGAAATGGATTTTCCTTTGTAAAGAACTTCCAGTGTTTCCGATTTGTATCTTTTTCCATTACAGCCTTCGCATTGTAATTGAATATCAGCCATAAACTGCATCTCAACTGTAATTTGTCCTTCACCCTGGCAAACCTCGCAACGACCACCTTCAACATTAAAACTAAAAAACCCAGGTTTATAATTGCGCGTTTTGGCCAGACCTTGGTCTGCGTATAAATTCCTGACCTCATCAAAAGCTTTTATGTAGGTAACAGGGTTACTGCGTGATGACTTTCCAATTGGATTCTGATCTACAAATTCTAATTGTTTGATTTGTTTTAAGCTTCCACCAATTAAATGATCAGAATTCACACTTTCAAAATATCCATCCAGGTAGCGTTGCATGTAAGGAATCAAACCTTTCTTTATCAAGGTAGATTTGCCTGAACCACTAACCCCTGTAACACAGGTTAGAACTCCTAAAGGAAATCTGGCACTGACATTTTTTAAATTATTGTCGTTCAGGTTGCGAACCTCAATAAACTCTTTCCACTTTCTTCTGTTTAAGGGGATTTCAATGCGGAGCTGATCATTCAGATATTTTGAAGTATACCCGTTCTTATTTTTCAGCAGATCTTTGTGTGTTCCCTGGAATACAAGATGGCCGCCATGGGTCCCTGCTTCAGGGCCAATATCTATCAACTCATCTGCCTGTCGCATAATTTCTTCGTCGTGCTCAACAATAATAACTGTATTGCCTTGTTGTTGTAAAGAACGTAAAACTTTTATGAGGCGTTCGGTGTCGCGGGGATGCAGGCCTATACTCGGCTCATCCAGTATATAAAGGCTACCAACCAGCGTACTTCCCAATTGTGTTGCTAAATTTATCCGCTGGCTTTCCCCTCCGCTCAGTGTATTGGCAACTCGGTTAAGCGTTAAGTATCCCAAACCAACATCCAATAAATACTGCAACCGGTTTGCGATTTCTATCAGAAGACGTTTAGCCACTTTGGTATCGTGTTCGTTTAACTTTATATTTTCAAAAAAAGGGAGTAGATCAGTAACAGGTGATAAGACGAGGTCATTTATACACTTACCATCAATCATTACGTAATTAGCGTCTTTTCGCAAGCGTGTGCCCTGGCAATCCGGACAGGAAGTTTTGCCCCGATAGCGCGCCAACATTACCCTGTATTGTATTTTGTACGTTTCTCTTTCCAGCATTTTGAAAAACGCGTTTAGCCCGTCAAAATACTCGTTCCCGGTCCATAGCAATTCGTAATCTTTTTTTGATAAATCAATTATAGGTTTGTGAACCGGGAAATTAAATTTATGTGCGTTCTTGAGTAGTTGATTTTTATAGCTGCTCATTACTTCCCCATTCCAGCAAACTATGGCACTCTCATAAACCGAAAGGCTCTTATTCGGTATTACCAGTTCAGGGTCTATTCCAATAATACTTCCAAATCCTTCACAGGTTTTACATGCCCCAATTGGATTATTAAATGTGAAAAAATTTACGGTGGGTTCTTCAAATGTCATTCCGTCCAGCTCAAACAAATTACTGAACGTGTTTTTATTATAACCCCCTTCTGCTTTTTCAACCCATACCAGGCATTCGCCTTCGCCTTCCTGGAAAGCCGTTTGTACACTATCTCCCGCACGATTCACAAAATCTTCGTCCTGCGGTTGTGTTACGAGTCTGTCTATTAACAAAAACACTTCTGAGTTCTTTTTTACAGTTTTAAAATCAATTTCGTTGATCCTCTGAATTTTTTCATTTACGATCGCGCGCGAAAATCCTTGTTGTTCCAGTAATCCTAATTGTTTCTGAAACGGACGGTCTTTTTTCTCATAAACCTTTGAAAGTATCAGAAGCTTTGATCCGGATTTTAATCCGGTAATAAAGTTTACTACATCAGTCACAGTTTGCCTTTTCACCTGCTTACCACTAACTGGACTATATGTTTTGCCAACGCGTGAAAAAAGTAATTTAAAATAATCATAGATCTCTGTAATTGTTCCAACCGTACTTCGCGGATTTCTGGAAATTACTTTTTGTTCAATAGCGATTGCGGGAGAAATTCCCTTGATATAATCTACCTGGGGTTTCTCCAATCTTCCCAGAAACTGGCGGGCATAAGCAGAAAGGCTTTCCACATAACGCCTCTGTCCCTCTGCATATAAGGTATCAAATGCCAGCGATGATTTCCCGGAGCCTGAAAGCCCGGTGATCACAATCATTTTATTTCTGGGTATGGCCACGTCAATATTTTTCAAATTATGCTGGCGCGCACCCTTAATAATTATAAATTCTTTCGGACTTAATTTTGTGATATCTTGCTTGATAGTGGTTTTTTTATCTTTAATATTTTCCATGTACTACTTT
>JAYSYG010000191.1:0-1953 GCA_043716685.1 Sphingobacteriaceae bacterium
TTTCTTTTTTTGCAGACTCGGAATAAAGCTTTACACTCTTCACCCAATCAGGAGCTTCATCACCGGCGTCTTTATGAAAAAAGCCTTTATCTAAAATGCCATTCGGGTTTCTTTTTAACGACTGTGGCCTCTCTTTTAAATAAGGCAAAATATATTCGGCTACTTGTTGATAGTAGTCAATCACCATCCCTTTTGTTATAGCCTCATTTGGAAAATAGAGTTTATTAAGGTTGGTAGTATTTACTTTTATTTTTCCAAAAGCTTTTATTTCGCCATTTTTTTTTTCTTCGGCCTCCGGTTTTTGTGCTGGCTTTTTTGCCTTTTTAGTAGATGTCATATTTATTTCATTTACAGGTTTATCTGCTCTCAATCTTAAAAAAATCGGGTGCCTCATTTTACTATCTGTGGTCCATTCTGTAAATTTTATTTCCGCTACCAATACCGGCTTTACCCAGGTAACAGCTGCGTTGGTTTTTACCACTTCATCAAAAGGAGATTTTTTTTGAATCAGTGGTTTCAGCATATCATACATTTCTTTTAAATCCTTGTCGGTAAAGCCGGAGCCTGTATGCCCCACATATTGTAGTTTGCTGCCGTCAGGAATTGCTAATACCAATGCACCAAAATATTTCCTTGAACCTGTGGGTTGTGTAAAACCAACAATTATTACCTCCTGCGATTTGTGGTATTTTATTTTTAACCAGTTGGATGATCTTGCGCCGGGATGATATAAACTATCTGATTTTTTTGCTATAATACCTTCTAAATTATTCTTCTTAGCGGCTTCAAAAAAAGCTTTCCCTGTTGTAGTGATGTGTTCAGAATATTTAATAACAGAATTTTTCGGCAATAACTTTCTCAGCAATTCTTTTCTTTCTACCAACGGCAAATCATAGGTACTGTTTCCGTTTAACGACAAAAGGTCGAACACATAATAACAAAGGGGATATTGTGTATTGTCTTCATAATGTTGCAGCTTTTGAAAATCCGATTTACCTTCTTCATTAAGTATCACAATTTCACCATCAAGCACTGCATCGTGTTTTATTTTTTTTAATTCCTGGGCCACAAACGGGTAATCATTTGCAAAACTGTTGCCGTTTCTTGAGTATATCAAAACCTTGCCTTCGTTAATTTCACTGATAGCACGGTACCCATCCCACTTTATTTCAAATAACCATTGCTTATCATCAAAGGCATTGTCTGTTTCCCTTGCCAGCATGGGCTTAACGTAATTACTCAGTTTTTCCCTGCTGCCTTTACCTTGTTGGTAGAATTTTTTTTTTCGGGTTGTTTGTTGGATGCTAACCATTTATTGATAGGCGATGTTTTAGCTGTTTCCTTTTCACTGTCATAGGGCTGGCTTACTGCGTATTCATCTTTATGTTTTATCAGTAGCCAGGCGTTTTCCTGCTTGCCTTTAAGTTTTACTAGAGCAAATTCTCCCTTTAATTTTTTACCCTTTAAAATAAATTTAATGCTGCCTGAGTGTAAGCCTGCTTTTAATTTTTTTTCTGCTTCCTTTCCAGAACTTTCAATGTCTGTGTACTTTCCATTATCCCATATTTCCACTATACCAGCGCCGTAGCCTTCCGGTATCTCACCTTTAAAATCTTTGTATGAGTAAGGGTGGTCTTCTACCATCATTGCGAGGCGCTTGTCGCCCGGGTTCATCGATGGCCCTTTGGGAACTGCCCAGCTTTTTAATACGCCATCCATTTCCAGGCGTAAATCGTAATGGAGATGAGAGGCTTTGTGGCGCTGCACTACAAAGGATAAGGTTGCACTGTTTTTTTTCAGTACAGCTTTTGGCTCCGGTGTTACCTTAAAATTCCTTTTTAATTGATAGTTAATCAAACTCATATCAGGATGCTTTTTTACGTTTTGTGTTAAGGCTCTCTTTTAACTGGTCCATTAAATTTTTTGATTTGCTGTGTACCACTTTTAATGGGC